>NZ_JBFUHV010000200.1:0-14441 GCF_056402215.1 Rhodococcus sp. P4_B6
GCACCCATCAGGCGACCCCGTTCGACTCCGAGCACCCGCTGTTCATCCTCTACACCTCCGGCACCACCGGAAAGCCCAAGGGCATCATCCACACCTCCGGCGGCTACCTCACCCAGGCGTCGTACACCCACCACAACGTGTTCGACCACAAGGCCGGCGAGGACGTGTACTGGTGCACCGCCGACATCGGCTGGGTCACCGGCCACTCCTACATCGTCTACGGGCCCCTGTCCAACGGTGTCACCCAGGTGGTCTACGAGGGCACCCCGAACTCCCCCGACGAGCACCGCCACTTCCAGATCATCGAAAAGTACGGTGTCAGCATCTACTACACCGCACCCACCCTGGTGCGCACCTTCATGAAGTGGGGCCGCGAGATTCCCGACGCCCACGACCTCTCTACGATCCGGCTCCTCGGCTCGGTCGGCGAACCGATCAACCCCGAGGCCTGGAAGTGGTTCCGCGAGGTGATCGGCGGGAACACGGCCCCGATCGTCGACACCTGGTGGCAGACCGAGACCGGCGCGATCATGATCTCCCCGCTCCCCGGGATCACCGCCACCAAACCCGGATCGGCGATGGCACCCCTGCCCGGTATCTCCGCGAAGATCGTCGACGACGACGCCAACGAACTCGGCGCCGGCGGCTCCGGCTACCTCGTGCTCGACAAGCCGTGGCCGGCGATGCTCCGCGGCATCTGGGGCGACATGGACCGCTACCGCGAAACCTACTGGTCCCGCTACCCGGAGCAGGGCTGGTACTTCGCCGGTGACGGCGCCAAGTACGACGAGGACGGCGCCCTGTGGGTCCTCGGCCGCGTCGACGACGTCATGAACGTCTCCGGACACCGCATCTCCACCTCCGAGGTCGAATCCGCCCTCGTCGGACACCACGGCGTCGCCGAGGCCGCCGTCGTCGGCGCCGCCGACGAGACCACCGGCCAGGGCATCGTCGCGTTCGTCATCCTCCGCGAAGGTGTGGAGAACACCGGCGACACCCTCATCGCCGAACTCAAGGCCGAGGTGTCCCGGGAGATCAGCCCGATCGCCAAGCCCCGCCAGATCACCATCGTCCCCGAACTCCCCAAAACCCGGTCGGGCAAGATCATGCGACGCCTGCTCAAGGACATCGCCGAAGGCCGCGACCTCGGCGACACCTCCACCCTCGTCGACCCCAAGGTCTTCGACACCATCCGCGGACCCCAATAGCCGACTCCGCAACCGAAAGATCGAGACGAGATGGACCTACACGAAAAGGACATGCTGGCCTTCGCACGGACCTGGCAACCCTACGGCGGCAGCGACGATCAGATCCTGCCTGAATTCGGCATCAGCGAACCCACGTTCTATCAACGAGTCCTGGCCCTCCTCGCCCGCCCGCGTACAGTCGGCCTCGGGGATGAGGAGCGTAAAGCTCTGATCACCTTCTGCATGGCGAAGCTCCGGGAGTACGGCTACCCGCAGAGGGATAGGCCGGGAATGACGAGACAACGAGCAATACGGCACAACTGAGATATCGGCTCCCGGCTTTCAACCGCGCCTGCGGGCACGATCGAGACCCTCCCGAGCCAGTGGATTGGATCGGCCTTACGGCCGGCAAAGGTGCTGACCACTCCGAATGATTGCATGGGACCGACTCACTGAGCGGCTGTGGTGATGCCGAAGGCTCCGACTCACACAGCCATGGAGATCCAGGGCGGCTATGTGCCGAGCCACGAGTCAAGTGGGAACTATGCGGAATGAGGGCCGGTTGGGCAGCCGCGACAACGATACGGAGGTCGGACCGGGCCCGCGCATGGAGTTAGGGCGGGGCTCCCGTCGAGAAGGTCGTTCGAACAGCCACACCGTCGGACTATGTGCACAGCCCTGGTAGCCGGACTTGGTGACGCGCTCCCAGCGTTGGGGCGTTGTCATCCGAGCCACTGCCAGTCGAATTGAGAAACCCCCCAACAAAACGCGACTCGTGGCGCTCTGCGCCCCCCAGAACGATCTGCACCGACCACCCATTCGCCTGGAGTGCGCGCCCAACACACCCCCACGCGACATCCCCGACGACGGGGTGGTGAACTGGTCGCGCACGTGTGGGTAGCATGCGGCGCCGACCTCACCAGTGCGACACTGCGATCTCGGTCTCGGCGACTTCAGTCAGGCCTGCGCAGCGGACACGACGCGGGAATGGCCGTGCCCGATGCCACCGATTCGACTTTGAAGACGTTGAGGGTCGTCGCGGCCGGCTGACCCGCAAAGGGCCATCGATCGACGTATCGTCCGGCAACGGTCGTCTCAGCGGCGTCCGCGGCGCTGTTTGATGAACGCCACCACAACTTCGTGCTCGCCCGACGACTCCCCCAGCAGGTCGGTGGTCAGCACGCGGTCCGTCAGTGCCTCCAATGACCGCCACCTCGCACCAGGGTACCGCGGAAGGCCTCGGTGCGACGTGACCGCAGTGGTCAGCAGAAAAGCAGACCCCGACACCTCGAACGAACAGCGCAGCGGAGAACCGAGCGTCGCCGCGTCGATCAGCGCGGCGCCCACCTCGTCGACCGCGCGGGTGATGTCCGCGATCTCGGTGAGCAGGAAGCCGCGCCGGTGGGCCAACGTCCGCGCGACCGCCCGAATGATCGGCAACTGATCCCGGGCCGCCTCGACCCGCAACTCGGTGGTGCTCTGCGGCCGGGCGCTCACCTTGTTCACCCCCGTTTCCGCCATTCGTTCCGCCGATCTGTGAATGCCGAGCGCTGCACGCTCGGCACCCTTCGCCGCCCGGGCTGTCACGATTACTCGGAAGCTACTGCAGCGCAATACCATCACGAGACCCTGTCGAGTCAGGGGTGGATCGATCGACCTCTCGACGCCATCACCGGCGTTTTCTCGTCGTCGAATCGATGGAGGGTGATGACCCCGGCGTGGTTGGGACCGGAGTCGGAATTCCAGGCCACCCGTTCGTCCGCATGCTGCTCGGTGATGGTGGCGTCGAACTCGCACACCTGCCCCGCCACATCGGTAGCCTCGGTGATTGCGCTCATGACGACCGCTTACCCGACGATCCCGCGTCCAACCCACCGTTCCATGCCGGATTCAACTTCGAGCCCGCCGGACGGGAAACAAGTCCTCTCCGCGACACAGTGCGGCCTCACGGAGCCGCGGGGACTCGCAGAGTCGCGCCCAGCCGCCGGGCAGGGCGAACTGGGCTGTTCCAGCGATTACCCCTCCGACGCCTGTTTTACGCTCGGGCACCGCAGCCGATTCCGGCGAAGGTCGACCACGTTGCCCCCGCCGCGGGCGTACTCGGCGCCCTCGCCTTCCGCATCCGATTCGTATCTTTCACGCTTCGAGTCTGATAGCACCTGCGCACCGTGTGACGGTGCGCTAGAAAGTAGTCGTGGATTCAGAGCAGGTGTTCGGTGGTGGTGAGCCACAGCGGGTGGGTAGTTTCCGCTTCTACCTGGACGGGCAACGGTGGGAATGGTCCGACACCGTCGCACTGATGCACGGCTACCGGCCCGGTGAAGTCACCCCGACCACCGAACTGCTGCTCTCCCACAAACACCCCGAGGACCACCCGCACGTCGCCCGGGTCCTGGACCGGATGATCAACGACGCCGAACCGTTCAGCAGCAAACACCGCATCATCGACACCACCGGCAAGGTCCGACAGGTCGTGGTCGTCGGCGACCGCATGCACGACGACAGCGGCGCCGTCATCGGCACGACCGGCTTCTACATCGATATCACCGACTCCCACCGCAACGACGTCAAAGACTCCGTCGACGAAACCGTCGCCGCCCTCGAGCAATCGCGGGCGGCGATCGAGCAGGCAAAAGGGGCCCTGATGCTGGTCTACGGTATCCCCGCCGACCGCGCGTTCGACATCCTGACCTGGCGCTCCCAGGAAACAAATATCCGGCTCCGCACCCTGGCCGAACGAATCGTCGCCAGATTCGGCGAGCTCGAACCCGACACCGGCCTGCGCACCCGGTTCGACCACCTGTTGCTCACCGCACACCACCGACCAACTCGCTCGAGCTGAGGGACGTTTGCCCGGTCTTCCGGCTCATCGCCGGCCCGCCGACCACAAAAGCCTCACAGCGGTGAGGCCGTCACCGAAGACACCGGGGCGGTGCCCGAGCCGTCACCCTTCCTGTGCGGTGGCCATGTCTGGTGGGTCGGGAAGGTCGACATCGAGAACGAAGTCCAGCCAGATCAGGGCGTCTGCCAAGATTTCCGCGCGCAGGGTGATGTCGAATTGTTCAGCGGCAGTGAGCGACCGCTCTCCCTCGACCAGATCCTCGGCGAGGAACGCCGACACCCTCCGCAGCACCCAACGCTCCGACGCCGGCAAGGCATCGCCGTCGACGTACCGTCCTTCCGCGAAGCGAACGTCGAGGATCAACGTCTCCTCCGGACACGCGCCACCCAGCCGCGCGACGACCACACCGACAGTGGCGTCGACAACCCACGCGAGCACATCGCCGTATACCGGCCGGCCCCCGGTCGGGTGCAGTTCGGCGCACACCCGGGATACCTCGCATGAGAGTCGGGCGGCATCCCGGTCACCGACCAGTTGCAATAGACGACCGCCGAGAGCTGCGGCCGAAGAGCTGGTGGGGCTGTCTGCGTTCGATCCCATACCCGAGAGTGCCCAGGTCAGGGCATCACCACACAGCCCGGTCGAGCTCCGGCATCTGAGCACGGGCGACCCTCCTTCGTGCTGGTCGTGCGGCCTTCGTCGGGCGGTGCCACCGGCTCCGCGTCGCCTGGCGGCAGCGACGCACCGGCGGGTGCTGGGTTCGTGCCGGACTCCCCGGTGGACGTGACCTCCTCCTGATCCAGAGACCCCGGCTCGCGGTCCGTCCGGCCCGCTCCGGCCCGGACCGCTCGACGGAAGAGCAGCCAGCAGTTCAGTGTGGGCAATCCCCGTGTATCGCAGCTGTCTCGTTGCGATGCGGCCGAGCGGGGTCGCGCGGTATCCCCGTCGCCATGAGGATCGCAAATCCTTGTAGCGCAGCGCTCCCCAATTTTATCGGTTCGACGTCTGGCGACGGATGTTGCTGCAAGTTGCGCGTCAGTGCTCGTCGGAAATGTCCAGCACGGCAAGCGCGGCCCACAGACCATCCGCGGCCAAGGCGATCGCCGGCCACGCACCGGGTAGGGGTTGGTGTCGTCGGACCGATTCCTCGAACGACTCGAGGCGCGAGCGGGCTTCAGGCAGAGCGGTCTGCACGACGTGCAGGTAGGGCTCTCGATGGTGGGCCGGGTCCCAGGTGAGTTCGTCGAATGCGGCCGAGAATGCCTCGAGTAGCGCCGCTGCTTCGTGCCGAAGTTGCTCCGGTGTGGACGCCGGGGGCCCTGCCTGCCGATCATCGGCGTCGGTGAGCGCCTCGACCGCGACTTCCAGCACTGACACGTACAGCAAGGTGTCGTCGAGAACCGTTGCTATCGGGAGGTACACCTGCGATCCGCCTACCTTGGTCCAGCCGGGGCTACGAAGGTTGCCGCGCAAGCTTTCCCGGCCCTCGCGCAGCGCAACGCCGGCGCCGGTCGACTTGTGCAGATCCCACACCCGTTGCCGTCCTCGATCACTGTCGTGACGGCCTGACCGGAGGCCGTGGGCAAGATCGGCGAGCAGGGTCGAGAGTTCATGCGCACGTTGCAGAATCAGGTCGCGGGCCGTGGAAAGCTGGTCGGGAGGCAGCACGAGAGCATTGACCGCGACGCCGACGAGCACACCGACGGTGACATCGAGGACGCGATGAAACACCAGAGCTGCGTTCGTGGCCGATCCGTACAGCACTACCAACAGCGCGGTGATCGCTACCCACATCCCGTCCGGCGCCAACCACCGGCTGCGGCCGAGGATCGTCCCGACCGCGACCGCACCTGCGATGGCGGCGAGTTCAGGCAGGGTGCCTGCCGCCAACGCGGCAACGAGCACACCGAGAATAACGACCGTGACCTGACGTACGGCGGCGGACACCGAGCTGCGGACCGTCGTGCCGATGATGAACAAGGCGGCGTAGGGCGCAAGGAAAGACTCCGGACTCTGCAACACCCGATCGGCGAGCAACCAGGCGGTCAGCACCGCCACCGTGCACTTCACGGCGGACACCAAGCCCGGGTGCTGCAGCGCTCTGCGCAGCCAGGTACTCCAGCCACCCGCTTGGGGTCGCTGCGTCTGAGTACCGGCCCCTGCGGAAAAAGGCCATCTCATGTCAACACTTGTACCCATTCGATCGTCTCGGTTCACCAGTCCGTGTCCGTGCGCGGGATGTGCCATCAAGCGCACCCGCCCGGCGCGTTCTGGACCGGCCTGGTCACCGGTGCTCATACTCAGGCGGCTCGAGGCGGCCGATGTGATGCCAGTTACTGTCGAGCGATTCCCCTCAACCGTCCACCGGTGTGCCGATAGCATCAGCAGCACACCCTTTCACCCGCTCTTTCGAGACGTAAAGGGTGCGGGGCCTCCGATACCGGGTGCCTCCTGATCCCCGATGTCGAGCCATGGCATCACCGCACCGACACCGTTTATTTTCGCCTGCGGACCCGGTCCAGCACCGATTGCCATCCGGGCCGTGGTCTGCCAATAGCCCGTCCCTGGACATCAGGCGTGAAACCCCGACACAGTGAAGATGCTTGTTGCACAACACTTCCCGACCACCCTGCCCGACCCGACAATCCGAACCCGCGAGGAGGCCATACCAAACCACGCTCCGACATCGATCTCTTCGGTCACACCGTCGGCGACCGGCCCAGGTCCCCACCCGCACCTTTAGGTGCCCTGCTCTTGCCGGCGGATCGCGTCACTGTTCGACTCCGAAAGCGACCCATCCCGCAATGCCTGATCATTCGCACCACCACATCGACCGCAACTGGCAGCGCCGCGCCTCCTGCCGGGGAACCGACACCGAGGTGTTCTTCTCCCCCGACGGTGAACGCGGCCGCGTCCGCGCCCAGCGCGAGCACACCGCCAAACTCATCTGTCAGGATTGCCCCGTCCTCACCGAATGCCGCGCCCACGCCCTCACTGCCGAAAGTCACGGCATCTGGGGCGGCATGTCCGAAAGCGAACGCGCCCGCCACACCCGACGGACCCGCCACGCGGCCGCCCGACCCAGGGAGCGCGTCCCGGCGTCGAACTCCTCACCCTTGCGGATCCGAACACCCACAGCATGACGATGGCGGCCTGGGAGGTCACGGAAACGATCTCGCTCGATGGTTCGCTCTGCAAGTCCGGGGTATTCGCCCGGTGTGCGGCTCGGAGTACTCGATATCGGTTCGAACTCGGCGCAGTTGCAGATCGTAGAGGCGACTGCGGGTGCGCCACCCGATTGGGCGAGTCGATCGGGGTGGACCAATGCCTCTACGAGGACGGGATCGCCCGGGTCAGCCAGGCGGTGACGCAGACGTTGGCGGCGGCGCACCGGTATGAAGTCGACGCCGTCGCCCAGATGCACGGGTACCGACCCGGCGAGGTGACGCCGGTCACCGAACTGCTGCTCTCCCACAAGCATCCCGAGGACCAGTCGCACGTCGCCCGGGTCCTCGACCGGATGATCAATGACGCCGAACCGTTCAGCAGCAAGCACCGCATCATCGACACCGCCGGCAACGTTCGCCAGGTCGTGGTCGTCGGTGACCGAATGTTCGACGGCACCGGTCGGGTGGTCGGCACGAGCGGGTTCTACATCGACATCACCAATTCCCACCGCACCGACGTCAAAGACTCCGTCGACGAAGTGGTCGTCGAACTCGAGCAGTCGCGGGCGGTGATCGAGCAGGCCAAGGGTGCGCTGATGCTGGTCTACGGCATTTCCGCCGACCGCGCCTTCGACATCCTGACCTGGCGCTCACAGGAGACCAACACCCGACTGCGCGCGATTGCCGAACAGATCGTCAGGGGATTCAGCGAGTGCGAACCCGACACCGGCCTGCGCACCCGGTTCGACCACCTCCTGCTCACCGCCCACCAGCGAGCCGGACGACCGGACTAGGGAACGGTCCCGCGGGCTGGTTTGGTCAACCCGCAGAACCTGGACCGATGTCCCTACCGGTCGAGCACCGGCCCTGACTCACCGCTTTCCCCGAAAACCGCCCGGGCAATCCGTCTCTGGCCCGGATGAACCCACGACCAGGGAGAAACGGCAGCGAATAACGTGTTTCCCCGACCCACCGTCGCTCACTTCGCAGGGTCGGGTCCGTGCTCGATGATATTCAGGGCAACCTCGTTGAGCGGCATGTTGGAGTGCTGGGACCGTCGGGTCAGGATCGCGAAGGCCTCGTCGGCGTCGATCGAATACCGCTGCATCAGCATGCCCTTGGCCTGACCAATCAGGTCCCGGGAGGCCAGGGCATCGCGGAACTGCTCCTCCCGCAGCGAGGCGATCAACGCGATCGCCACATGGGTGGCCAAGGTGCCGCCGATGCTGACCGAGTCGTCGTCGAACGCGTTCGCTCGGCTCGAATGCAGGTTCAACGCACCCATCGTGTGCTCGGTGGTGTAGAGCTGGAATGCCAGCATCGACCGGACCCCGATGCCGGCCGCCTCTGGGGCGAACCTCGGCCACCGCTGCTCGGTGGTCATGTCCATGACGAGGACGGTTTCGTGGTTCCAGATCGCCTGCACACACGGCCCGTCACCCAGCCGGTGCCGGAGGTCGTCGATGTTCTTCGGCAGCTCCGACGTCGTCGCCCGAGATTGGAAGGACCTGCCGCGGGTGACCAGGGTGATGCCGGCGTCCTCGGCACCGGGAACCACATCCCGCGCGGACTTCGTGATCACCTCCGGGGTGCCCTGAATATTGGCGTGCTCGGCACGCAGATCGCGCGATCTGTTCGATCTCGGCGCGCAACCGGTGCTCGAAGCCACCACCCCGGTCGAGGGCCTGGTCCTCGTCTGAGCTCAAGCCCCATCGTCGCACGGCCTCATTTCACCCTTCCAGTGCCAGCGCACAGAGTCGCATGGACGCAACCCCACTCAGCGCTCATCGAGGCGGCCGGATCCCTGGTGGCGCACTGGATGCTCACCGGTCTCGTGCACGGGCGATGAACACCGACAACACCCGCTCCGAACTCATTCAGTATGAACTTCCAAACCTTTTGCAGCACTCAACTTCCGAGTGGCCGTCGCCAATGCGCGGACCGGTTTGCCCAAGATGCCGGCAGACAGGACTTCCGCCAAGGAATCGCCGGCGTCCATCGTCCGGCCGTCGACAGTTGGGGCAGCACCGCCGGATTCGTCCTCCCGTATGTGCTCGCGACTGTGACGAGGTACGTGGCCCCCAAAGCACGCTGAAGACCACGTGCCGTGCGACTCATCCGACCAGAGGACGGTAGCTCGGCCTGCTCGGCAGTTTCGATGTCGAGATGCATCTGTCACACCTACGCCGTGATCGGCCCGGAAATGCCCCCGCTCCGTCAGCTCGCGTTTGCCCGGTGCGCCGTCGGGGGATGCTGCGGAGAAACCTATGTCTTCGATTGGACGAGGGGAACAAGCCGATGAACGCTCTCACCACCGGCATCGTCGCCGGCGCCGCAGGCACCACGATGCTCGACGCCGTCACATACTTGGACATGGCGATCCGGGGCCGTCCCGCGAGCACCGTCCCGGAGAGGACCGTCGAATCCGTTGCATCCGCCCTGGGCGTCGCGATTCCCGGGCGCGGAGACGCCCTCGCGGCGCGGCGGTCGGCGTTCGGGGCACTCGGCGGAATCGTCGTCGGCACCGGGCTCGGCGTGGCCGCCTCCCTCGTCCGCCTCGCCGGAGCCCGCCTGACCCCGACCGCGGGAACGATCGGCGTCGGACTCGCCGCCATGGCGGCCACGGACATCCCGATCGCCCTGCGCGGTATCAGCGATCCCCGGACGTGGACCACGCAGGACTGGTTCAGCGACCTCGTGCCGCACCTGGTCTACGGCGCCACGGTCACGACCGTCCTACGCCAACAGGACGCGGCCGCAGGGAACCGGGCCACCGCAGCGGCGGAACGGTCGAGCACCGTCCGGTCTGCCGTGATCGGTGTGGCCAGCGGCCTGCGGAGCTCTACCGGCATCGCCGCGGCACTCTTGGCGAGTGCCACCGGATCGGCACATCGAACCCGTCTGATCGGCGCGACTGCGGTCGTCGGCGGCGAACTGGTCGCCGACAAGAACCCGAACATCCCGTCGCGCCTTTCCCCGCCCGCGCTCACCGGACGCCTCACCGCAGGCGGCGGGGGCGCCGCAGCTTTGGCCCGCCGCGACCGGGCGGACACGGCGTCGGCTCTGATCATCGGAACCGTCGGCGCCGTCGCCGGCTCGTACGGCGGCGCGTGGTGGCGGCAGTGGGCCGGCGGGCACATGCCGGACTGGCAGGCCGCGCTTGCCGAGGATGCCGTCGCGCTGACGATGGCGGCGGTCGCACTCCGACGCCCCGCGCGGTCCTAGATGCCGGTTGGGCAGGTCACGGGGTCCGATCCGATCGGTCTCACTCGCGTGCGGCCGGAAATCGCGATTGCGGGCGGCCCCGGACTCGAGTGGAACGACCGGCCGCGTCGACGTTCCCGGGTCCGTCGGAACGGTAGGGGTCTTCGATACAAGGCACGGAGGTAGCCGTTACTTGTCATCCCGGGTGGATCTACGCGAAACCCGTTCTCGTTCGGGCTCTTCGTCGGCACCGAACAGACCACCGAGTTTGTCGTCACCGGATTCGATCGAGTCCCTCGCCGTCGATTCCTCCTCGCCTTCGGCGCCGTCCGACGCGAGGTCGGTCAGGCCTTTCGGTTCGCTGCCGATCTCGAGCCGGTTCACCGCTTCGGCGAATCGCAGGTAGGTGTCGACGCTTGCGACCACGACGCGGGCGTCGATCGTGAGTATTTCGATGCCGACCAACGAGACGCGCACGTAGGCATCGATGACCAGGCCCTTGTCCAGGATGGTGTCGATGACGTCGGCGAGACTGCTCGACCGGGGGCCGCCTGCTGTTGCCGCGGGTTGTATCGCTGTGGTCATGCCGGTGCTCCGTGTGTGCGCCCGTCGAGGAGATCTCCTTCGCTCCACCGGAACTGACCGACCGGTACATCGATTATGCCGCTTGTCGTCATCGTCGCACCCTTCCGTGGCGTGGTCTCGGCGCACCTCGGAGAAGGCTCGCTGACGTTTTGCCGCAGGACCGTGCGCGGTGGGTGCGCGTATGTTCTCCGTCTACCCCACCTCGATAACGCTCAATCACCAGCACAAACACCGATCCCGAGCTCACCGACGAACGCCCCTCGCTCGCTCGCGTTCCGCGTGACGCACCGGGTTTCGGCTCGTATCGGTCGCGTCAGGCGTGCGCGCGGTACGGCGTTGTGGCACCGGGAGACCCGAGGAACCGGCGTGTGAGACCCATCGTCAGGTCGGGCATTTCCAACTGGGATCCGTGTCCGCAGTCGGGAAGTACCACCGATTCGGCGGTGGGAACAGCCACGCTCACGTGCCGAGCGAACCGGGACGGAACCAACCGGTCACGACGACCCCACAGGAACAGCGTCGGCGTCCGGACGGTGGTCAGTCGATCCCAGAACCCACTGTCGCCGAACGGTTACTCGAGGTAGATGTTGATCGGTGCCGACAGCGCCGCCCGGCGCCGCGCACCGTGGCCCATCGCGATCTCGAACTCGTCGACGGCGGCCTCGAACCACGGTTGGGGTACCCGGTCGGGGCGGGCGAACATCGACTTGGCGCCCGCCATCACCACCGCACGCGGCACACCGATCATCGGCAACCGGACGACGTCCACCGGCCACCACCGGGCCAGCGGCGCCAGTTGACGGAATCGGCGGAACGCCGGTGAGGGGCACAGCAGCACGAGTTTGTCGACCGTATCCGGTTCGCGCATCGCCAGTTCCAGTGCGAGCCGGCCCCGAGCGAATTGCCTATCACCACGGCACCATCGGCGTCCGCGGCGTCGAGGAAGTCGCGCAACCAGCGGAAGAGTTGCTCGGCGGTGTAGGTCCAGGCCGGCGCATCGGAGGCACCGAACCCCGGAAGATCGGGTGCCACAACCCGGAAATCCTCGGCCAGATCGGTGAGAACCGGCAGCATCGACGCATTGGTGGCCCCGAGGCCGTGCAGCAGCACCACCGGGGGCGCGTCGGCGCGTCCGGCCTCGAGATACGCGGTGCGAACCCCGCACGCGGCCGCGTGACGAGGTCGACGTCCGGGGCGAACGCGCCTCCGATCTGGAGGACGGTCGCAAGGCTCCCGCGCGTGGTGAGGTCACCACCGAGGAACGCGTCCACACCGCTGCGACGACCGATGAGCAGATCGGCGAGGGTGTCGGCGTCGGTATGAACCGTACACGTCGGATCGGTGGCGACGTCCCTGGTCACCTCGGCGATGCCGTCGTCGACTGTAATAGTCCACCGGCCGTGCCCGGCGATGTCGAGAACGATCCTCGCATCCGAATGGGTAAGCGCGACATCCGTAAGGTCGCGGGGAAATCGGTCCGAGAGGACGGCGCCGGGATCAGTTGCGGAACGTAGTGACTTCGACACGGAGATTCTCCTCCACTCGCTGCATCCCGGCGAGCCGGGTGATGCAGACCGACAATTCCGACGCCGGGTTACCGCTCCACCGCCTCGACGTCGGCGGTGTCACCGTCACTCTCGCGTAATGCCCTGCCCTGCTGGACAAACTGCTCGTACTTCTCCGCGTTCTTGTCCGAAACCCGGGTATCTCGCGGCGGCAACTGCAATTCGTCCTCGGCGGCCATGCCGGCCTGCAACTCCCGTCCGCGTTCGAGTTCGGCATCCAGTTCGGCGCCGAAGAGCAACGCCAGATTGGTGATCCACAACCACAACAGGAACACGATGACTCCGGCCAGGGAGCCGTACGTCTTGTTGTAGCTGCCGAAGTTGGCGACGTAGAGCCCGAACAGGACCGACGCAACGATCCACGTGACGATCGCGAGGAACGCGCCGGCGCTGATCCAACGGAACTTCGGTTGCCGCACATTGGGTGTGACGTAATAGAGGATGGCCACGGCTACCACGACGATGCCGAGGACGAACGGCCAGCGGGCGATGTTCCACACGGTCAGGGCGGTGTCGCCGAGTCCGACCGCGTCTCCCGCCGAGCGTGCGACCGGGCCGCTGAGGGCGAGCATCGCCGCACCGGCGGCCACCAGGACCAGACCGACGATGGTCACGGCGAGCATCAGGGGCCGTAGCTTCCACACGGGACGCCCCTCCTCGACTTCGTACATGCGGTTCATGGCCCGTCCGAACGCCCCGACGTAGCCGGACGCCGACCACACCGCACCCAGCAGGCCGAGAACGAGAGCCATCCCCGCGGTCGGCGTCTCGACCAGTTGCGTGATGGGATCGCGCAACGTGTCCACAGCGGAGGACGGTCCGAGATCGTCGACCATCTGCAGGACCGCGTCGGTGGTGCGCTGTCCCTGACCGAACACGCCCAGCAACGAGACCAGCGCCAGCAGGGCGGGGAACAGTGAGAGGACTGCGTAGTACGTCAGCGCCGCGGCCAGGTCCGTGCACTGATCGCGGGTGAACTCGTGCGCCGTCTTCCGGATGACGTACCACCAAGACGGTTTCGTCAGGTCCGCAGGCGAATCCGGCTTCCGCGGATCATCGGGTTCCGGCTCGGCGTGCTGATCGTCGTTCATCGGTCACGCCTACCCGTATCCCGGTCCGGTGAAACTGCGGTCCTCCTCGTTCGTGCTCGCCCCGCGGCCGACGATCGGTCGACCGGAGCCCCCAGTTTCCCGCAGGCGTCCGCCGGGCAATCGTGTCGCCGAGTACTGCAACCGACCGACAGGACAGCAATGGCGGATATCGATCCCACCGAGCACGACGTCTCCCCCACACCGGAGAAGGACCCGGACGACTGGATCACGGGCGACGAGCCGATGACAGGGCCCCAGCGTTCCTACCTGCACACTCTGGCGCAGGAGTTGGGCGCGACGGTCCCCGACGACCTGACGAAGGTGACCGCGTCGAAGTTGATCGACGAGTTACAGCTGCGATCCGGACGCGGCGCGCGAGGGGAAGAGACATCCGGAGCGTGACATCGGGAAAGGACGGCGAACTGACCGAAACCCCGCACGGTAGGACTGCTACCGATCGGCGCGAGTTGTCGACTGTTCAACTGATAGAGCGGATCACAGACCAGATTCCGGGACTCGTGCACTCACCGAGGTGAAGGAAAAGGGCACCCGATGCGGCATCGGCGCCGGCGTATCCGGTGCCGGAGTTCTGTTGCTGCTGTTCGAATTCGGGAGTTGGGTGGCCGCCGGACGCTCTCCCGCCGGTCCCCAACGGACCGGTCGCAGCGTCCGCGCGATATCGACAATCTCAAGGGACTTACATGACGCAAGGGCAACCGAATCCGGACCGGGACACCACCGCCGAGCAGCAACGCACCGACCTCGCCGCCACGGTCGATGCCCTCCACGCAACGATGGAC
>NZ_JBFUHV010000201.1:0-14358 GCF_056402215.1 Rhodococcus sp. P4_B6
CACACGAGACCGACCAGATGGCCGGTGCACCGAGCTCCGCACGACCGGCGCGGCGGAATCGGCACTCCCGTCCGCCCGATCCGCCTCCCTCGGCAGCCAGTGTCCTAGCACGGGAACGGTTTTCGTCGAACGCGGAGTGACTCACCAGACCACCGATCCACTCCCCGCTGGTGGTCACCAGACCTCGGCACAGACGTCGTGGCCTCCGACACCACGAATATGGAGGACGTGGGAAACGACCCCCACGTCCCGCTAGCAACACACACCGATGCCGTCACGGGGGCGGGGCTGTCCCGGGCGAGGCGGCCAGGGACGAGACTGACAAGATGCTGATCCTCTCCGGAGCCAACGCCCCACCCACCGCCACACTCGGTACGCCGGGCAGCGTCGTGACCTGTGTGTACGCGCGCCCGTCTCGGACCGCTCCTCGACAGCCGGGGCGGTCCGCACACTCCTGGTGGCCGACCTGACCCGACGGGTCCTCGAGGATGTGCACCGCTCACAGGTCGCACTCACCCTGCTCGCCTCCGGCCCCGGTTCACCCGTGGCACCAGGCGATCTCGACGCGTGGATGATCCGCCCACCGGCGGGCGTCTTCGAGTCCGTCGACGCCGCCGCGGCCGCAGTCGGCGCCCCGGTCGGGCTCATGGTGACCGCGGCCGAGGACGACACTGCCGAGTCTGCGCTGACCGTCGGTGCCGCGGCCGGGTCCGAGCCGCTCGACGATCTGATCCACGCCGGTCATGACCCGTTGACGCTGCGTTGTGTGCTGCTCTCGACGCACTACCGGCAGCAAGCGCCGCTGACCATGGAGCGGATCGCCGACGCCGCGGGTCTGTTGCATCGATGGCGGCAGCGCGTCGCCGACTGGAGCACGCACATCTCCGTCCCGATGCCCGCAGACATCCTCGAAGCCGCGTATCGTGCTTTCGACCGGAACCTCGACGTGCCGGCGGTTCTCGACCTGATGCGACACGTCGAGTCCGACGCCGCGATCGCCCCGGGCGCCAAATTCGAAACCTTTGTCCACCTCGACCGGGTGCTCGCCTTCGATCTACCCCGCCACCTCGGCGGCCCGCACTCGTGAGATTCACCGTCCCGAGCCGCCGTGCGCCGGCGGGCAACACAGTCCCGTGTCCCGCGCCGCGGAGCTGGCACCCGGAAACGGGTACACCTGCATGCGGCTCGGGATATCACCGAGACCGGCTTCGTCAGCGGCTCACACCCAACGCGGCCATCGTCGGTCAGCCTCAGCAGGCTGATTGCGGTGCTGCCGCCCTGCGCTGACGGAACCCCGTAAGGGAGTAACCCCATCGCGGAACGGCCTTCCAATCAGTGTGCGCGCGAGCGATGTCTGCCGAACGGTTGATTGGCAGTATCGTCGGCGATGGGAGCGACTTATCACCTCGCCGGGGTGGTCGGGATCCGCGAGATCGGCGCTCTGGTGTGTGCGGGCTCCTCGGGGGTGGCAGGATCCTGGCCGCCGCAGGGTCGGCTGGCCCGGGCCGATCTGCGGGCTCCGGTGACTCCGCACCAAAGGTTCGAACCCCACCGACGGGACGGTAAACAGCAGGTCAGCGCTGATATTTAGCATGCTTCGACTTGCATGTTTGCATTAGCGGTGATTCCCCGCTCTGGACGCCCGGAGGAGAATCAAGGCCATGAGCACACAGCACGATGACCACGCGATCCGCGACGGCGTGAACTGCGTAGCCCCGCCACCTGACAGTGTCATCGAGCGCGTCACCCCCGCACTCCGCGCCGCACTTTTCCGGGAGGAGAGCCGACTGGCAGAGCGATGCGCCTCGGTTGCAACCGTCGAACTGCACGACGCAGCCATCAAGGCCGTGAACCTCGCGCATGCAAACCTGAGCACGTTCCTCGCCGCCGACACTGCGCATTCCGACGGTCCCACCTCGCAGAGCGACTACTACCGCTTCGCCTACGCACTGATCGATAGGATCACCGAGGCACGCAAAGCCGGCGTCGACGTCAGGCTCGACAAGCTCGAGATCCGGCGCTGACGTCAAATCAGATCAAGAGCAACGTCGGCCCGGGTGGGGCAACCCACAGTGCAGARGTGGTGACCGGGTGTGATCCATCAAGAGATCCGGGAGTGGGTCGCSGAGTTGATGAAACTCGACATCGCCACGGCCAGCCCCGGAGAGTTGGCCAAACTCGACGCCATGACCGCGCTGGCCGAACGGCAGTATGTGCAGCAGCTGCTGAGCCTCCACGAATTCAGGCCGCTGGCGGGCTGAACCGGGCTAGACGCTAGGAGGCCACTGAACAAGGCTTGCAGTGGGGCGGGAAGAACGCCGACAAGGCCGTCTGTGCGGCATAGTCAGACCTGTGCGGTCGACAACGTGGTCGTTCTTCCCACCGATTCCAGTGTGGTTGGCGAGCATCGACATTGGCAAGGGCTGGGCGGTGGGGCGCCGGCCGGTCAGGCCAGGGCCCACACCCCGTTCTCACGGGTGAGGCCGCTGTTGACGAGGGTGCGCAGGTTCATCGATGCACATCGGGTCCGGAGCCAGGCGTCGTTCTTGCGGACGCCGAGGTATCGGAGCTTGAGACGATGGCCGTTCTTCGGTCGCGGCCCAGGCGATGATCCGCTCAACGGTCGAGCGGGTGGGATAGTCCTGCTTGAACTGCGGGGTGCGGGCCCGGGCGCGGGCGGCCCGCAGCAACTCCTCGTGCGGGTGGATGGTCATCGAACGGCCGTCTTGCGCTGTGGTGCACCGGGATCGGAGCGGGCAACCGGCGCATACCCGGCCGAAGGTCACCGTCCGCTTTGGGCTCATCGGCCTGCTGTGCCCGGCGGGGCAGGTGACGGTGCCACCGGCCTCGTCGACCGTGAAGTCGTCGAGGGTGAATCCGCCGTCCACGGCCGGGCGCAGCGGTTTGGGCTTGATCACCGTGTCGTGCCCGGCGGCCCGGTAGACGGCACGGGCTCCCCGGTACCGTAGGAGGAATCGCCGTACACCTGCAGGCCCCGGCCCTGCTGCTCGTCGGCGGCGTCGGGCTGCGGATTGTCCGCGGCATCGGCATCGGCGGTGGCGGTTTCGCTGTCCGCGGCGGTCGGAGCCGCGTCGGAATCGGTCACCGGCTCAGCGGAAACCTTCTCCTCGTCAGCAGACTGGGGCCAGGACACGGCATCGACATCGACATCGACATCGACACGGTGGTAGCGGTCGCGGGAGATCATCTGCTCGCCGACCACCGGGTCGCTGCCGGCCTCTCCGGACGCCTTGGTGAGCTCGCAGTCGGTGATCAGTCCGGTCTCCGGTTCGGCGGCCACGTGGCCGCGGAAGCCGTCCCTGCGGTTCGACTTGGACTTACGGGTGTGCCGGGTCTCGACATCGACGGTGGAGATGGCCCGGTCCGCCGCGACCTTGCGGGCAGCGCGTTCTCGGTGAAGACCATCAGCCCCACCGGGCCCGACCGCAGCAAGCGGATGCACTCGGCCGGAGAGAGCGCCGAATCCGGGGCTGTCGTGGTCATGACGGTCTCCCCCGTGCGACGGGCCCGACCAGTACAACAATCAACTCACCCCGGGGTGGTGAAACAGAGGATAAGGCCACCCCGGCAAGCCAGTCGCCGAACTCACGATCACCACACCCACATGTGCTGATCCAGCCAGGACCGGACGGGGCCCTCGTGTCCGGTGCGGCCGGGTATTTCTTCAGCCCGGTGGGCCCGATCGCAGATCGCGACGGGAAGCGTCGGCGGGCGTGGCACTGGATCTCCGCCGGAACACCCGCCTCGGGTGTCTGCACCGCCTCGCTGCGCGGCTGACTGTTCCTTTCCCGGTGCCGGTGGCCTGTGCGGCGCCTCGCATTTCGGGATCGGGTTGGGTTTGTTCACGGCGTTCCGCGGGAGATCCGGCTGGTCGTGGGTGTCGGGTGCTGGTGTGGGTACACCACCTTCGGAGCGTGGGTGTCGCGGCGGTGACCATCGGCGCCGGGAGGGGCCGGCCTCCCGTGGCCATAGGTGGTGAGGAGGAGCAGATGATCAAGAAGAAGCCCACTGCCCGGGAAGGTGTGCGGGACTGGCGGAAACCGGTGCGTGTGGACGGACCCGCGGCCGCGACCGAGCCGGCGTGTCATTTGGTGGTGGGGTTCGACCGGTATCCCGCCAGCCATCAGGCGCTGTCCTTCGCCATGGGCCTCGCGGTGCCGCTCCGTGCGTATCTGCATGTCGTCCACGTCGTGGACCTCGACGATTTTCCGGTTGAACCGGACCGGGACGATTGGGAACGGCGCATCGTCGAGACGGTCGAGCGGGAACGGACGGAGGCGTGCACCATGCTGGGTTCGCTCCCGGGGAATTGGACCTACTACTCCCATCAGGGCAACCCGGCGCACCTGTTGGCGTCGATCGCCGATGCGAATGACGCCCTGATGATCATCATCGGGCGCTCGCGGGGTGGGCTGGTGTCCGTCCTCGAGCGGGCGGTGGGCGAATCGGTGTCCTCGCACCTGATCCACCACGGCCGCCGCCCTGTTGTCCTCGTCCCCGAACACGCACCGGCACAGCGCAAGCCACGGCAGGACGCGAACTGACGCCACCGACGGCCGGGCGGCCAGTGGGGAGGTTCCGCGGTGCCCGGCGCAGGGTCCGGGCACCCGCACCGGCCACCGGCACAGGCGGGTTCCGGCCTTCACGCGCGTCCGGAGACCGGCATGGGATCTCGCTGTCCGGGGAGTGGTCAGCCGCGGGCGAGGCGGCGGACCGCGCCGCGGAGGGTGTGTTCGATCTGGGGCAGGTCGACGTCCTCGCGGGCGGTCACGGTGTTCTGGGTGGGGTTCCAGCTGATGCGGCGGTCGATCCCGGTGGCCGCGGCGGCGAGTTCGGTGCTCCACTCGCTCAGGGTCGGTTCGGGGTTGTCGACGCCTTCCCACTCGAGAATCCAGAGGGCGAGTGAGTTCCACTGCAGGTCGGTGGCGTGGATGGTGCGGGTCTTCATCGGGTCCTGGCTTCTGTTGGGTCGGTGGCTGGTTTCGGTCGGCGATCTCGGCGAGCATGGGTGGTGGTGGTTCCGGCGTCGCCGCGTCGGCGACGCCGGGAGAACGGGGGTCGGGCACGGGACTGCGAGGGAGGTGGTGGACCGCGGTCGGCCCGGGCTTCACGGGTGCGGATTTACTCGCGGTCCGGCGCTCCCACTGATCGGCGGCTCAGTGGTTTCGTGATCTGGTCCGGTTCCACCAGTTCGAAGTAGCGCGGATCGGGATTGGTTCGCGCCGCGACGATGTCGCCGTAGTTGACCATGCGGGTCGCGTCGCCGAGATGGATTCTCTCGTGGGTGCTGACGTATCGGAAATGTGGCATGCCGATCCTTCCTCGCGGGCGTGGCCGGTGACCGGGCGCACTGCCGGATGGATATGGGGTGCGCCACCACCAGATGCGCGCCGGCCCAGCTTGAGCAGTGTCGCCGAACTCCGGTTCCCGGTTCGCTCGATCCGGGAGGCGCATGCCCACCCCAGTTCACCGTCCATTCCATTTTTTCTACTTACGAAGATTAGCAATTAATCGGTTGGTAGTGAACAGGGTGCCCGCAAGACCCCCGGGGTGCACCCCGGGGGTCTTGCGGGATCAGGGGGCGGAGCGGTAGCGGGATTCGTAGGAGGCCTGTTCCTGGTCGAGTCGGCGTTGCTTGTGGAGGTTGAGGAGGCGGGGGTCGAGGCCGTGGCTGACCAACCGGTGGCGGAGGTAGATGTTCTTCAGAGCGAGAAGGAAGTACACGAACGGCAGGAACAGCAGCAGGACCATCCCGATGCGGATGATCCAGGGGCCGGGAATGAGCAGGAGCCCGACCAGGATCGGAATCAGCGGGATGAGGCAGCGGGTGGCGTAGCGGCGGGTGGCGCCGGGGCCGGTGGTGTCCGCGACGACCCACGGGTGCAGCTCGGCGGGCAGGGTGCGGCCCAGCAGGTAGCCGAGGCGTTGGCCCGCGGTGGGTTCGGGTGTTGGGGTGGGTTCGGAGGTGGGGGTCGTGTTGTCGGCGGGGTTCTCGGTCATGGTCGGTCCTCGTTCGTGGTGGGGGTGTAGTGGTGTTCGGGTCGGACGAGCATGCGGGCGTAGGCGATGGCGCGCGGGGTGGTGTCGAAGAGGTGGCGGTCTTCGCTGTCGGTGGTGGTGAACACCCCGAGGGCCTTCAGGGGGCGGAGGTGTTCGGGTTTGGCTCCGGAGATCAGGACGGTGATGTGCCGGTGCTCGAGTTTGGTGATGACGTCCTTGAGGACGATCGCACCGGTGGCGTCGATGGCGGTGATCCGCGACATCCGCAGGATCACCACCTTCACGTCGGAGACGTCGGCGAGTTCGAGCAGGAACCGGTGGGCGGCGGCGAAGAACAGGGCGCCGTCGATCCGGTACGCGACGATGTGCTCGCGGAGCAGGTCGTGTTCCTCGGCGAGGTGGTCGTCGGTTTCGAGCGGGACCTGTTCGAGGCGGGCGGATTTCGCGACCGCGCGGAGCGCGAGGACGGCGGCGAACCCGACCCCGACGGCGACCGCGGTGACCAGGTCGAAGACGACGGTGACCAGGAAGGTGGCCACCGTCACGACCGCATCGGCGCGGGTGGCTCGGGTGATGGCCAGGATCGAGGCGGTCTCGACCATCCGCGCCGTGGTCGCCAGCAGCACCCCCGCCAGGGCGGCGAGCGGGATCTGCGCGACGAGCCCCGCCGCCGAATACACGATCGCCGCGAGGAGGAGTGCGTGGGTGAGGGCGGCGAGCCGGGTGCGGGCACCGGAGCGCACGTTGACCGCGGTGCGGGCGATCGCCCCGGTGGCCGGCACCCCGCCGAACAGCGGGGCGGCGATGTTCGCCAGCCCCTGCCCGAACAGTTCCCGGTCCGGGTTGTGGCGGGCCCCGACGGCCATCGAGTCGGCGGCGGTCGCCGACAGCAGGGACTCGAGCGCCGCCAGCGCGGCGACCGCGAGGGCGGGCGCGATCAGCGAGGTCAGCTCACCGAGGTGCAGGAAACTCAGGGTGGGTGCGGCGAATCCGGCCGGAATGGCGCCGATCCGGGCGATGTCGAGGTGAAAGAGCTGCGCGATCAGGGTGGCGGCCGCGACGGCGATCAGGGAGAACGGGACGCGGGGGAGGTAGCGGCCGCCGAGGAGGATGACCGCGGCCACCGACAGTGCGGTCGCCGGGGTCAGCAGGGTGGGGGCCTGCACGAACTGATGGACGGCGTCGGCGGCGCTCTGCCACACCTTCTCCCCGGCGGCGCCGGTGATGCCCAGCGCGGCGGGAAACTGCTGCAACGCGATGACGACGGCGATCCCGGCGGTGAATCCCTCGATCACCGGGGCCGGCATGTACCGCACGGCCCGGCCCACCCCGGCGAACGCCAGGACGACCAGCACCATTCCGGCGATCAGCCCGACCGCGAGCACCCCGGTCGGCCCGTACTGGCCGACGATCGGCACCAGTACCACGGTCATCGCACCGGTCGGGCCCGACACCTGGAACCGGGACCCGCCGAACACGGCCGCCACCGCCCCGGCGATGACGGCGGTGGTCAGCCCGGCGGCGGCACCGAGGCCGGAACTGATCCCGAATCCCAATGCCAGCGGCAGCGCCACCAGCGCGACGATCAACCCGGCCAGCAGGTCCGCACCCGGGGCACCGGCCGCGGGTTTCCACTCACCCCAGCGCGGCAGCAGCGCGGCCACCGACCGCGCCACCCACACGAGGGTGCTCTCGTCCGCGTCGGCCGGGCCGGTAGGGGCGGATGGTTCTGTCATCGACGTTCCTCGGTAGTGACGGCCAGCGGGCCATCTCCTCTATAATTGCTAATGTTAGCAAGTAACCATCATGGAAAGTTGGGTGATGCGGGTAACCCCGATCACCGCCCTGCGGGGCGGATTCTGCACTGCACCGACTGCGGACGGTGGCCGGGTGTCGGCGCTGCGGGCCAATGGTTTGCGCCCGAACGGCATTCGGGCTGAGCCCGGGTCTGCCGAACGCCGACCGGGGCACGCACCGGTGGACGCTGTCAGAAGCAGGGCTGCGACCACCGGGATTCCCCGCCCCCGGGCGCTAGGTCGCGTCGGGGATCGGTGGTGGCGGCGTGGCGGGACGCGGCCGCGGCGAGCCGCTGCCGCAGGGCGGCGAGTTCCTCGCGCAGGACGTCGGGCAGCCTGTTGCCGCCGATGCTGGCGAACCACTGGTCGATCAGCCGAAGTTCGGTGACCCATTCGGTGGGGTCCACCCGCAGCGCGGCGGCGATCTTGATGTGGTCGAACTTCAGGCCCGTCAGGTCGAGGTCGCCCGGGGTGGGCACGTTGCCGAGCGGGGTCGCCTCGGCTTCGGCGGTGCCCTCGATCCGCCGCAACGCCCACTCGAGGACCCGGGAGTTCTCCCCGAAGCCGGGCCAGAGGAATTCGTCGTCATCGCCGCGACGGAACCAGTTGACGTAGAAGATCTTCGGCAACAGCTCCGGGCTTGTCTTCTCGCCGATGTCGAGCCAGTGCTGGAAGTAGTCGCCGACGTGGTAGCCGAGGAACGGCAGAATCGCCATCGGGTCGCGGCGCACCACACCGACCCGCCCGGTGGCGGCGGCGGTGGTCTCCGAGGACAGGGTGGCGGCCAGGAACACCCCATGCCGCCAACTCAATGCTTCGGTGACCAGCGGGATGGTGGTGGCGCGGCGGCCGCCGAAGAAGATCGCCGAGATCGGCACCCCGGCCGGATCGTCCCATTCGGGGGCGACGGTCGGGCACTGTCCGATCGGGGTGCAGTACCGGGAGTTCGGGTGCGCCGCAGCCTCTCCGGAGGCCGGGGTCCAGTCCCGTCGTTTCCAGTCCGTCAGGTGCGGCGGCGGCGTGTCGGTCATCCCTTCCCACCAGATGTCACCGTCGTCGGTGAGGGCGACGTTGGTGAAGATCGAGTTACCCCGCGCGATGGTGGCCATGGCGTGCGGGTTGGTGTGGACGCCGGTGCCGGGGGCGACGCCGAAGAACCCGGTCTCCGGGTTGACCGCGTAGAGCCGGCCGTCGTCACCGAACCGGAGCCAGGCGATGTCGTCGCCGATGGTTTCGGCGGTCCACCCGCCCAGGGTGGGGTCGAGCATCGCCAGGTTGGTCTTGCCGCAGGCCGACGGGAACGCCGCCGCGACATAGCGCACCGTGTGTTGAGGGGAGGTGAGTTTGAGGATGAGCATGTGCTCGGCCAGCCAGCCCTCGTCCCTGGCCATCTTCGACGCGATCCGCAGCGCGTAGCACTTCTTGCCGAGCAGGGCGTTGCCGCCGTAGCCGGAGCCGTAACTCCAGATGGTGCGCTCCTCCGGGAAGTGGGAAATGTACTTGGTGTGGTCGCACGGCCACGGCACGTCCACCTGACCCGGGTACAGCGGGGCGCCGACCGAGTGCAGGCATCGGACGAAGTCGGTGCCCGCGGTGAGCCTGTCCCAGACCGGGGTGCCGGAGCGGGTCATGATCTGCATCGACACCGCCACGTACTCCGAATCCGTGATCTGGACCCCGAACTTCGGCTCCGCCGCATCGAGGGGGCCCATGCAGAACGCGATGACGTACATGGTCCGCCCGGCCATCGCGCCGCGGTAGTGCTCGGTCATCACCGTCTTCATATCGACCGGGTCCATCCAATTGTTCGTCGGACCCGCGTCCGCCTGGAACCGGGAGCAGAGGAAGGTGCGGTCCTCGACCCGCGCCACGTCCTCCGGGTCGGAGGCGCACCAGAACGAGTTCGGTTTGCGCTCCAGTCGCACGAAGGTGCCCTTGTCCACCAAGTGCGTGGTCAGCCGGTCCCACTCGCCGGCGCTGCCATCGCACCACACCACCTCGTCCGGTGCCGTGAGGGCGGCGACCTCGTCCACCCAGGACACGACGGCGGGATGCGCGGTCGGGGCCCTGCCGGCGCCGGCAGGGCCGGGGGCGGTGGGGGTGCTCACGGGTGTTCTCCTCACAAGAATGCGATATGCGCTGCTTGCGGCGCGGTGCGTTCGATCACCGCTGCTGATCGCGATACGGGACGGGATGGCCGAGGGCCCGGCTCACGTGGCGGGCGACCGCGGGCACCAGCCGCCGGTCATCGAGAGACGGCAGCATCCGATCGGCGGGGGTGATCAGCGCCAGCGCACGCACGCACGCGGCCACCACCTCGACCGTCACGGTCCRCACACCGTGTCCACACAGCGCGGCGAGCAGCCCCGGCAGCACCAGGGAGCCATGGACGAAGCCGTCGGCGGGGACCGTCACCGTGCGACCGACTGCCGCACCGTCGGGGGCGCAGCCGGCGAGATCGACCAGGACATCGTTGTGGTCCATCAACCGACGCAACGGGAACGCCTCGGCATCACGCTCGTGCCAGCTGCTCAGATCCCCGACCCCGGAGGCGATCAACACCGGCGCCAGCAACGGCGCCCACTGGGAGTTGGTGATCACGACCCGGCCGGCGCGCGGCGGCACGCCGCGGCGACGCAACAGGGTGATCGTCGCCGCCACCACCGCCGCCGTCAGCACGTCCAGTTCGGTGAGGACCACGGGCCCGCCGCGCTCGATCACCTCACGCGCCACCGCCGCGGAGTCCACCGGCCCCAACCCGACCACGAACACCGCCGACACCCCACCCGGGAGCCCCAGGACGCGCTCGGTCAGCACGTGCGGGTCGCGAGTGGTCACCGGAACGCAGAGCGGGCGCATCGGTGTCCGCTCCCGGATGAGCGCCGCATAATCCTCCATCGCGACCCACGGCGACCGGGTCCGCGCCGACCCGGCTGTGCGCGAGCCGGTGGTGGACACCGCGACGACGGCAACGCTGACTCCCGTCAAGACCGGACCGGCGCCGTCGGGCAGACCGCTGGCACCACCGTCGTGATTGTTCGTCACCGCCCACTTCTCCTTTTCTCTTTCCCGATCGAGGGCGTCCCATGCCACCCGTATTCGCACGATGTACGCACTTAAGAAAATTCGCAACCAACATATGCAATGAGGGAGTCCTGCCTTGGTGGGCCCCCGTCAGCCCCCGGTTTCACCCACCAAGGCAGGAGGTTCGGACACGTCCTCGAGTACCTCGGCCTGCCCGGCCACCACCCCGGTCAAGATCCCCCGCGCAACGCGTAGCAGCTCAGCGATGCGGGGAGAGGTCAGCGCGTAGGACACCGATAGGCCCTCGCGGCGGGCGGTGACCAGGCCGGCCCGGCGCAGGATCGACAGCTGCTGGGACAGGTTCGCCGGCTCGATGCCCACCTCGGGCAGCATCTCGGACACGGCGTGTTCGCGTTCGCTGAGCAGCTCGAGGACCCGGATGCGGGCCGGGTGCCCCAACGTTTTGAAGAAGTCCGCCTTCATCTGATACAGCGGTTGGCGCGAGTTCGCGGTCATGGCTCCTCCTGTCGTCCGGGTCGAGCCAGCGGCGGCGAGATACGTGTCGCGCTCGCCGCGGCGCCGGGCCTGCTGCCCCGCCTGCAACCCGCAACTCCGGCAAGTTGTGTTACTTGCGAATCTTAGCAATTTACTATTGTTCGTGCTGCGGAGCCGCCGCCCGAATCGGCTCGTCGTGGATCGCTTCGCGCCGGGCGCACCCGCACCGGTGGAGATGGTGCGAAAGATCCCCTCGGCGGCGTCGACCGTCCCGGTCAACGGAGGCCGCCTCGCCCCCATACAGTCTCCGCTACCGGTAACCGACGGGTGGGTGAAGCGCGCCGAATGAGCACAACCAATGCGGAGATGACCATGCGACCGTGGCCACGACGAGCCGTCGAGACCGCGATCGCGATGCACGTCGGATTCGTCGACGCCTTCGGGTTCGTCCTGCTGGGCGGTTTCTTCGTCTCCTCGATCGAAGCCACCACCACCCGGGCCGGCGTCGCCCTCGCCGGCGGCACGTGGTTCGTCCTCGGACTCGGAGGGCAATCCTTGCCGGGTTCCTCATCGGCATCGTCCTCGCCGGCGTGATAGGCCGCATGTGGCCTCGCGCGCGCCTGACACGGGTACTGATCCTCGCGGCGGTTCTCCTCGCGGCGGCCGGCGTACTGCACGCCGCCACCACCGCAACTCCGGCCCTGATCGGATTCGTTCTGGCCCTCGCCATGGGCGCCGAAAACACCCTGCTCGACACCGGCGGCCTGCTGGTCGAGACCGCGTGGGGGCTCACCGACCGCCTCCTCGGCACGGCACCCCACCATCGATGGATTCGATCCCTGCGGCTCTGGGGTGCCGTCGTCGTGGGAGCGGCCGTCGGCGCCTACGCATACCGGATGTTCGCGTTCAATGCGCTGTGGATCGCCGTCGGGGCCGCGCCCGTTGCCGCGACCGTCGTCAGGAACATCCCCACCGGCCCGGCGGAACCAGTCGGCCCGTACGGGCTGGAAAGCTAGTGGACGCACCGCCGATCGATCAGGGCATGTCGCCCCTCGCCGACGCGGCGTGCTGGGAGGCTCTGGAGCGCGGTGACCCCGCAGCCTTCGGTGACCAGTCTCCGGGTTCCGGGTGCACCGCGTTCGGGTACGCCCGCACCGACGCGGAGGGCGTGTCGGCACACCTGACCGTGTCCGGGGTCGTGTGTGGTCCATCAATGAGCCGCACACGGCCCGGCCCCCTGACACGATGCACGAAGACCGGCATTCGAGCGGGTCACGGAACCGGGGCGCCCCCGGGCTGCGCCCCGCGTCCTGAAACGCTGCCGGACCCCACTCGGCGCAGGACTCGAATCCCTCGATACCTCTGCCCGCGACGGCCCCTTACCCGGGTGTCGGCCGGTGCGCGCGCCGGATCGTGCCGGCTGGTCTGCCGGTGGTCCGGGGGACCAGTCCGAACGCGAAGCTGTCCTCGGTGTCGGGGAAACAGAACGCGAGAGCCTGCGCGTCGAACAGGGCGAACCACTGCGTCCAGGAAATGTGTTCGAGCCCCGATCCCGGGCGCAGACCGACAAAATCGATCCGCAGCACCGTCGCCACCGACCCGGGGCGGGCCGGACGGTCCGAGATCGTCGCGGGTGCCCCGTGATGGTGCTGAATCCAGCAGCGGATCCGTTCGTGGTCGGTACTGACCTCGATCTGTGGATACTGGTGTGCGGTCATGTCCGCTCCCGCCTTCCCGGTGACCGTTCGCGGTGTCCGGCACCGCGGAGGTCACTGCACTCGGGTGTGTTCGCGCCCGGCGCCCGGTTGCCGCGCGCCTTCCTTCATCCTGCTCTCCCCAGCTCGGGCGCGGCGGGCATCGTGTCGCCGGGCTTGACGACCGGGCGCCCACGCACGAGGCCTTCCGAGCCCGGTGGGAGTTGCCGCCACCGCACCCGCCACACGGAGCCGTCCCCGCACCGACGTAACGAGCGGAATCCCCCGCCGCGCCGATCAGCACCACGACGTCGGGGACGTGCCCGGACCCTCTTGTCCGGGTCGGAACACGCCGCGCAGACTGAAGATGGTGCGGCGCGGCCGGTGTGCCTGCCATTCGGGCAGCCCGGTGACCTGCCGGCACCTGCTCGTCGTCACGCGGTAGTCCAGGAGATTCCCATGCCCAGTCCCAGCCCCGGCTATTCGATCACCGTCCGCGTCCACGCACCGGTCGGCGCGGGCACCCCGTCCACGTTGGCGGCCGCGATCGCGTCGGTGAAGGGCGCGATGACGGCACTCGATGTGGCCGAGAGCCACCCCGACCACATGGTCATCGACCTCACCTGCGACGCCTCGGACGCCGCGCACGCCGACCAGATCGCGACCGCGATCGCCGAGGTTCCGGGGGTGATCGTCGGCAAGGTCAGCGACCGCACCTTCCTTCTGTATCTGGGCGGCAAGCTGTATCTGGGCGGCAAGCCGTGGTGAACCCGACGGTTCCGCTCACACACCGCGACGACCTCTCCCGCGCCTACACCCCCGGCGTCGCCCGGGTGTGTACCGCCATCGCCGAACACCCCGAGGACGTGCGCCGGTTGACGATCAAACGCAACACCGTCGCCGTGGTCACCGACGGGTCCGCGGTCCTGGGATTGGGCAACATCGGTGCCGCGGCGTCGATCCCGGTGATGGAGGGCAAGGCGGCACTGTTCAAACAATTCGCCGGCGTGGACGCCTGGCCGGTCTGCCTGGACACCCAGGACCCGGATGCCATCGTCGAGATCGTTCGCGCCCTGGCGCCGGTGTACGGTGGCGTCAACCTCGAAGACATCTCCGCCCCACGGTGTTTCGACATCGAGGCGCGGCTGCGCGGAATCCTCGACATTCCGGTGTTCCACGACGACCAGCACGGCACCGCGATCGTGGTCCTGGCCGCCCTGACCAACGCGCTGCGCGTGGTCGGCAAGACGCTCGCTAGGGCGCGGATCGTGGTCTCGGGTGTCGGCGCCGCCGGGCACGCCGTCATCCGGCTGCTCGTCGCCCAGGGC
>NZ_JBFUHV010000202.1:0-14348 GCF_056402215.1 Rhodococcus sp. P4_B6
GGCCTGCCCGCCGGTGTGCTGTCGGTGCTGCCCGCGTCGAACGCCGCCGCCGTCACCGAACCGCTGCTCGCGGATCCGCGGCTGCGGAAGGTGACGTTCACCGGATCCACCCGGGTCGGCAAGATCCTCATCGAGCAGTCCGCCCAGCAGGTTCTGCGCACCTCGATGGAACTCGGCGGCAACGCCCCGTTCGTGGTCTTCGACGACGCCGACATCGACGCCGCGGTCGAGGGCGCGATGGCGGCGAAGATGCGCAACGGCGACGAGGCGTGCACCGCCGCCAACCGCCTGATCGTCGCGAACTCGGTGCGCGAGGAATTCACCACCAAGCTCACCGACCGGATCGCCGCACTCACCGTCGGACCGGGCAGCGAAGACGGCACCAACGTCGGCCCCCTCGTCAACGAGAAGCAGCGCCGCAACGTGGCGTCCCTCGTCGACGACGCCGTCGCCGCGGGCGCCCGGGTCCGCACCGGCGGCAAGTCCGTCGACGGTCCCGGCTACTTCTTCCAGCCCACCGTCCTCGACGAGGTGCCCGCAAATGCGCGCATCGTCCGCGAGGAGATCTTCGGACCCGTCGCCGCGATCACCGGTTTCGACACCGAGGCCGAGGGCGTCGCCGCCGCCAACGACACCGAATACGGTCTCGCCGCGTACATCTACACGCAGAACGTCGACCGTGCGTTCCGCGTCGCCGACAAGCTCGAGAGCGGCATGGTCGGTGTCAACCGCGGCGTCATCTCCGACGTCGCCGCGCCGTTCGGTGGAGTCAAGCAGTCCGGACTCGGCAGCGAGGGCGGCACCGAAGGCATCGAGGAGTACCTCGAAACCAAATACATCGGCTTCGCGTCTGGTCAATAGTCGCCCGACCGAGGATCGTCGACCGGTCATCCAGGCCTGGCTATAGTCGTCGAGCGCGGAGATCTATAGAGCGGAGAGCAATTTCGCTGAGCCGACTTCATACTGAGATACGACTCGGGCCGAGACAGTTTCAGATCCCCTTTTTGAGCGCCACGGCGCAGGATCGTCAGGATGGCGGCCACGGCCATCGACAGGTCGATGTGCCGGTACCAGGTCGGGTACCCGCGGATCTGGTAGTGGTCGAGGCAGGTCTCGTTCTTGGTGGTCTGGGAGCACTCCCCTATCGCCCAGCGGCTGCCGGCCACCCGCTCCGGCTCGGCAGGTTCGGTGTCGGCGGGACCGGGCAGATGTAGTAGGCAACGACATTGGGCGCGATCAGATGTCCCGCCTGATGGCGATCACCGGCATCACCGGAGCCGTCCGCGGCAAACACCACACGATCACCACCCAGCCCGACGATCGGGCGCCGCGGCACCCGATCTGATCGAGCGGAACTGGGACGCACCGCAGCGCCCGGACCAGTGGTGGGTCGCCGACTTCACCTACGGTTGGACGTTGGCCGGGTTCGTCTACACCACGTTCTGCGTCGACGTCTTGTCGGGACCGTGATCCCGAACGAAGGCGGCAGAGGCCGCCAGGCGCATCCGCTGATCAGCACGAACACGACCGCGGTGAACACCGCTCGGTCGTCGACCGGTGCGCTGCCGCCGCCCTGTGGTCGGGTGGCGAACGGCGGAATCAACGGTTCGGCTGTCTCCCCCAACGCATCCGGCAAGCCCGGAGACGTGCCGATCAAYGTTCGCTACTCGCGCCGGCGCAATCCGTCGAGGACGATGCTGAGCAGGTGCCGGGCTCGAATGTCCCATTCGTTCTCGTCGAGCCGGGACAGGTAGCCGATGAGGAGGATGACGTCACGAGCGTCGACATCGGAGCGGATCGCTCCGGCGGCTTTGCCGGCGGCAAGGAGCATTGTCACCGCATCACCGATCGGACCGAGGCTGTGCGCGGAGAGGTCCCGCCATACCGCCGTCTCGACTGCGGCGAACACTCCACGCTTGATTCGTGCATAGTCCGCCACCCGGTTGAACCAGCAAGCCAGCGCCTTGAGCGGCTCATGCTCGGCGAGGAACGCCGGCGCGGCCGCAACGAGCTGTTCGACATCGTTGCGATAGACCTCGGCCAGCAGGTCATCTCGAGTCGGAAAGTGGCGGTACAGGGTGCCCTGGCCGACCCCTGCCTGCTTGGCAATCGCGTTGAGCCTCAGCTCGTCTGAGTTCGCGATGACCGTTCGTGCGGTCTCGATAATCCGAGCGCGATTCTCGGCAGCGTCGGAGCGGCGGCGGGGTGCGTTCATCTGTCCTCTGCATGACGACTTGAGTAAGCGGACACGTGTCCGCTAACCTGAAACGTAAGCGGACACATGTCCACTTTAAGTGAAGGGATTCCACATGTCAGCCATCAACGGCAAGGTTGTCGCCATCACCGGCGCGAGCAGTGGCATCGGTGAGGCAACCGCCCGCCTGCTCGCCGAGCGCGGCGCGGCGGTCGTCCTCGGTGCGCGTCGGACCGAGCGTCTCGACGAGCTCGCCCAGGGCATCCGTGAACGTGGTGGACGTACTGCCACCTGCACTACTGATGTCACCCGCCCCGAGGACCTCGAGCGGCTCGTCGGCCGCGCCGTAGAGGAGTTCGGCAGACTCGATGTACTGGTGAACAATGCCGGAATTAGCAAGATCGGGAACATGGCAGACCTTGACGTCGACGGCTGGTCGGCGATGATCGACGTCAACCTCCGTGGGGTGCTCCACGGCATCGCCGCGGCACTTCCGATATTCCGTCGACAGGGCGAGGGGCATCTCGTGACCACCGTGTCGACGTCCGGCCTGAAGATCGTCCCCACCCAGGCGGTCTACGCCGGAACCAAGAACGCCGTCCGCACCCTGTTGGAAGGACTGCGGCAAGAATCGACCGACGGCGTACTGCGGACAACGTCGGTGTCGCCCGGCGTGGTCCGGACCGATCTCGCCGATTCCATCGACGATGCCCAGGTCCGCGCGCAGATCCAGCGGAACATGAACGAATTCGCCATCCCGCCGGAAGCCGTCGCCCGCGCCATCGCGTTTGCCATCGAACAACCCCACGACGTCGAAATCGGCGATATCACCATCCGCCCAACCGTCCAAGGCTAGGTGCCGTTGCCCGATCTCAAGGCATTCGCCCATAGGCGATCGCCTTGCGGCCACCCGGTGATGTTGCGCCTGTCTCTTCGTGCAACGAGTCAGGCGGTCCCATCGCACGTCCCGCCTGGCAATCGAGCTGAGATGGTGCTCGTGCCATTCAGGGACGGAGCGCCGGGATCATTTGCGGACGCGGAATCGGAGCATGGTGACGGGGCCCGACTGCGTGTTGCTGAACGGTTCCAGGTCGATCCTGCCGAGGCCTGGGGTCGAGAAGCGGATACCGTCGCCGAGAAGCACCGGCAGGACATACACCAGGATCTCGTCGACGAGCCCTCGCTGCAGGCACTGGCTGGCCACGTCGGCACCGAGGATCTCCAGGTTTTGCCGCCCGCAGCGTTGAGCGCCGTGGCGACGGCTTCCGCGATGTCGCAGGTGAGGAACGTGACCCCTGGGTCCGGCTCGTCCGGCGGCTCGTGGGTGAGGACGAACTCGGGCCCCCCGTCGTAGGTGGTGTCCTCGTCGGCCATCTGCTTGGCGACCTCGTAGGTGCCCCGGCCAATGAGCATGGCGCCCGTGGCCGCCATGACCTCCGGGAACGCGGCCGCGCTCATGAGGTCGAGGATCCAGTCCATCGCGTGGTCGGGACCGGCGATGAAGCCGTCGAGCGACATCGCCCTGTTCACGACCACTTTGCCGGTGCCGGTGCTCGTGTCGCTCACGCGCTTCCTCGCAGGACTCCGGCGGGCTGGCGGGACAGACAGCGAGTCGTCTCCGCCCCAGCGGCGTCGGGAAGCGACACGTGAACGCCAGCGCCGCGCCAGACGACGTAGTAGCCGGGACTACCCCCGAGCTTGGTGTGGTGGTGCGCCGTGACGCATCTCCAAAGGGTGTCGAGGCCGATGTCGAACACCTCGCTGTACCACGCACTCAGCGATGTCGAAGTTGCCCGACGCATTCGGCTACTCTATCCGAGATTTTGCGTGTGACGCCCGGCTCCGGGCGCCACAGGGATGCTCGGCAGAGTGGGTGGACCCCGCCTCGTGAGGGACCCAGAGTACCTGCGGATGGGCTCACTTCGACGGGAATAGCACAGCGCCCACTCGTCCCGCACGCCGAACCTGCACCGGGACGAGATCGGCGCCCAGCGCGCACTCGCAAGGGTCAGCGCTCGTCCCGAGAGCGGATGGGTAACCAGGACTGTTTGGTGGGCGCTGCCCCCGCGCAGGCGCTCGGTTGCTGTTGCAGCACAAGCGCCCCGCGGAATTCGGTCAGTCGATGAGGGCGGTCGCCTCGACTTCGACGAGCACATCCGGCTCGAACAGGTAGTCCACGCCGATGAGCGATGTCGGCGGCAGCGGCAGCGTGAGCCCGATCTCCTCGGCGACCTGCTCGACACCGGCCATGAACTCACCGATCTTCTCGGGCTTCCAGTCCGTGACGTAAAAGGTCAGCCGGAGGACGTCGTCGAAGGTCGCGCCCACCCCGGTCAGCCCTGTCGCGGTGTTGCGGAGCGCTTGGGCGACCTGCCCCGCGAGATCACCTTGGGCAACCGGGGTTCCATCGGCGAGCCGTGCGATCTGACCTGCGACGTGGACGTGTCGGGTTCCGGAACCGACAGCGACGTGGTGATACGGAGTGGGCTGCGTCATTCCATCGGGGGTGAAGTACTGAACGGTCATGAAGGTTCTCCTCGAATATCGACCTGGATAGGTATACCTTTAATACCTGGTATACAGAAGTCACTTCAATGAGACTAGGTAGCATGCGAGATACTCCCCAGGCCGTTCGCGACGAACTCACGATCACCCCGCCTCATCGAGAGCTGCTTGATCAGATTCTCGACAAGTGGTCATTGGCGGTGCTCAACGAACTGTGCGAGCGCCCAAGCCGCTTCAACGATCTGCGCCGCGCGATCCCTTCAGTGACACAGAAATCTTTGACCGCCACCCTGCGTCGACTCGAACGCAACGGCATCATCGAGCGCGAACTTCTCAGCTCTCGCCCGGTCGCCGTCGAGTACCGGATCACCCCGCTCGGCAAGACCCTTCGCCATCCGGTCGATGTCCTCCTCGGCTGGGCCGAAACCCACATGCCCGAGATCGAAAACGCACGCACACGCTTCGATGCCGAGTCGGAACTCGCCTGATGCACCCGCACGGCATTCGGACGCAGGGGCCGGCCCCACAAGTGATCCCTGACAGCACCGGGCGCTCTGCTTGTCGATCATCATGCGCATCCTCTCAGGGATCGGTTTGCGGTACTGGCGCCTCTATCCCCTGCTCAGCATCGCCGCCGCAGTGAGCGTGGGGCTGCCGGCCTTCCTGCTGGCGCGGCGACTCCAACTCGCTGCGAGCCGATCCAGCTCGTTCCCGGCGCCGCGCGGCGGTGCCAGACTTTGCGCAGATGACTGACATCGACACGCTGCCGCCCGACCTTTCCAGGTTCATCGGCCGTGCCCGTGAACTCCGAGAGATCGCCGTCCTCGTGGCCCCGGGGAGGCTCGTCACGTTGCTCGGTCCGGGTTGGGTGCGGCAAGACACGTCTCGCAGCGCCCGCGGTGATCGAACGCTGGCGCGCGGGCCGGAAGATAGATCCTGACATGCCACGCGGTTTCGCCGATCTCAAACACGAGGTCTTCGCTCGCCACTCCAACCCGTGGAGTGCCTGGACTCGCTGGCTGAGCACCCCTCTTGTGCTCGTTCCTCTGTCGACACGGCAGTGGAGCCATGCCGCGATCGTCGGTGCCTGGATGGCCGCCAACCCCGTGATCTTCCCGAACCGGCGGACGAGCACGCTTGGTCCACCCGGGCGGTGCTCGGCGAAGAACTCTGGATCACCGAGCGGCCACGCGACACCGCGATGGCGGTAAACGCGGCGGCCACGCTGGCCGGCATCACCGCACTGATCGCCGCCCGGCGACGCCGCGCCGCACCGGCAGCCGGTGCCACCGCGGTCATGATGGCGCTGCTGCTGGTCTACTGGCGGCTGATGGCCGGCTACTACAGCCGACACCGGGGCGCCAACACCGGCTGAGCCCCGAATACGAGTCGGCTTCCGGTCGTCGTATCCGACGTGGACGATCCGGACGAGGGCAGGCTGCTGATGTAGTGCGGGCCGACGAATCCGCCGCCCGCTGGCACCTCTACACCCGAGGTTGCCGCCGCGACGGCATCATCTCCCGTCCGACGGCACCACCGCGTACGGGCCGATCTGGGACTGGACCACCACCGACGTCTGGGCCCACATCGCCCGCCACCGGCTCCCGGTGAATCCCGTCTACACCAAACTCCGTGAGCTGGGTGTCCCCGAGCAGCAACACCGCCTCTCCCACCTCATCGACGGTGGCCACCTCGACCGCGGCCGTCTCACCTGGCTCCGCCGCGGCTGGCCCGCCCTCTTCGAACAACTCGCCGACACCCTCCCCCGTATCCGACAACTGAGCTAGAAAAATGTCGCCGGGATATGTCGAGAACCCCCGCGCGGCTCCGTCCCCGGAGTGAAACGGCCACAATGGGCCGCACCGCACCAAAGGAGAACATGATGGCCAAGTACCTGCTGCTCAAGCACTACCGCGGCGCGCCGGCATCGGTCAACGACGTGCCCATGGACCAATGGACGCCGGAGGAAATCTCGGCCCACGTGCAGTACATGAACGACTTCGCCGCCCGGCTGGAGGGCACCGGCGAATTCGTCGACAGCCAGGCACTTTCCGCGGAGGGCATGTTCGTCCGGTACGACGGCGAGGGGCGGCCGCCGGTGACCGACGGCCCGTTCGCGGAGACCAAGGACCTGATCGCCGGCTGGATGGTGATCGACGTCGAGACCCACGAGCGGGCGCTCGAGCTGGCCGGCGAGTTGTCCGCGGCCCCGGGGTGCGGATGGGAAGCCGATCCACGAATGGCTCGAGGTGCGCCCCTTCCTGACCGCTGCACCGACCACGACGGAGTGCGGCTTTCACCAGGGGTGATGACACGTCCCCCGAGCCTCTGATCGCGGTGCCGGGGCCGCTCGAACAACGCGGGCTGTCTAGTACATGAGCAAGAATGGGCTAGAGTTTGTCCACTGCGGATGCACAGGATGAGCCGGAGGCGTTTACCCCTTCTCGGGGTTGGTGCCTTCGGTTTTCTGTTTCGCGAGCCGTTCCTCGGTCATTCGCTTCTTCAGCTCCCGGCGGGCGCGTTGCTTCGGGGTTTCCTCGGGTTCGCTCTCGGGTTGGTCGTCGACGGGCCGGAAGTGCGCGCGCCCCAGCTTGATGTCCGGGTGCACGACCAGCTCGGGTCGGCCCTTGTCGTCGGTGAATAGTCCCATCAAGCCCCTCATTCCTCGGTGATGTCTCGCAGTTGCACGATCATCCGCCGGCCAATGCTCCCGTCCGGGCGACGGTAGCGCCCCTCACCGGCCGAGACCACCTCGAACCGCATCCCGCGCGGCAGCAGGTGCGCAGTGTCGTCGACCGTGTCCGACCGCCCCATATACATGCCCCGGTCCGTTTCGATCTCGAACACCACGTCCCGCTCCCCGACCGTCGGGTCGAGTTCGTGCAGGGCATGGGTGGCCATTGTGTGCCGATCGAAATCCAGCCGCGAATCCGGCTGCAGCGTCGAGGGCAGGTTGACCGCTTCCTGCGGCACCATGTGCGGGAGCGTGACCGCGCAGTAGAGGATGTGGCCTCGGTCGTTGAACCGTTCCGCGGTCTGAATCGCCCGGTCCACGCGCTGGACCTGGGACCTCATCTTCTCGTCCAGTTGTTGCGCGTCACCGCGTGCCGTCGACAACGCCTCGCCGACCGTCTTCCACCGGTCCGGGTCGGTAATCAGGGTCTGCACGGCGGTGTACCCGACGGCCGGCAACCGCGACTGCGCCCTGTGCTTGTTCACCGAGCGCACCTTGCGCTGACGCGAACTCGGCGGCTGACGAATCGAATCCGGGATCGGCAAGTCCCGGCGTTTACGTTCGGAGACCTCGGGCACTGTCGCTCGCGGGAAGGCCCGCTCCAGGTCTTTGCGGGCGCGGGTGAATTCGGCGTCCTCGACCATCCGGTCAAGCTCCCGGGCCGAATCACGCTCCTGTGCGCGGTCTTTGTACGTGTCGGCGGAACGATAGCCAGCGGGCTTCGATGCGGGCGTAATACTGGTGCCGGCCTCCGGGTCCAGGCGCGTCGGTGGCGCGTCCGGGCTCACGTTGTACGCCACCCCGACCTCCCCGACCGCCTCGGTACCGCCCCTGAAACGACGAAACGTGGCAGACGGGTTCCTAGAGCCATCTGCCACGCCCGGACCCACCTCACGGGCGGGTTCCACGGAGAACGTGCATCATCTGGCGACCAACCATCAACACGTTCCCGCGCGCATCGCCGGCGTCACCGCCGACTGACGCCCAGCATACCTAGCGTCCGCAGTCCACGATCAGCTCATCCCGCCCGATTTCAGCCAACGATCGCTCCGAATGTGTTTGTCACGCTTATTCTGACTTCGCCTGGATCAGTGCCTGACGGGCCCGCCGAACGCGGTTCTCGATCGAAGCATCGTCTTCATTGATCTCCTCGCGGTCCTCTGGTCTTTCCACGATCAAAGGCTCCCAAAGCTGACGAGGCACAACCATCTCGAACTCATCTCGGTTGAAACCACCAAGTAGCGGCGCGCCTTGGACTGGACCTGATTCGCTGCTGTACGCCGTGTAGATACTGACGAAGCGTGCCGCAATTCGGTCCACTTCCTGGCCGCCATCGATCATCTCTTTGACCTTGTTGCGTAGTTCGTTCAGACGATCCTCACCCAGATACGACCCGTAGAAGAGCACGGAGCCAGTTTCCGAATCGTCCGTCGTGAGATCCGTGATGCAGGCGTCGAAACACCTGCGGTGCACGTCTTCCCCGACCGCACGAATCTGCTCCGACTCCTCCTCCGTGGGCGTGTTGGCTGCGACTGAGGTCGACATCGTCCGGATCGTCACGTGCAGTCCCCATTCGCTGACGAATGTCTCGAGGACTGCGCAGGCAGATTCAGCCGTGTCCGCTAGTACCACGGCGATGCCTGCCAATGCACCAGCGAACCGAGACTCCGAAGACAATCTCGAGGCTGTCGTGAAATTCAGGAGACGACGACTGACAACCAATGCGGCCGAAACCGCGTTAGCCGAGTTCATGCTCGCCGTGACCTTGGGCAAGAGGGTGCAACATTTCTCCGCCGCGTGGCCGGCCATCTGCTCATCCGCCAGCGCCATGCCCAGGGGTGACTGGTCGGCGAGTTGGCCGGTGTCCGCCAGCTCCGATAGTCCGGCCACAATTAGTGCGTCACTGATATCGCCCACCGGAATGCCCATGACGAAGTACCTGTCGAAATACGMACTTTTACAAACACTCTGCTTGCGCGCGTTTCCGATCCAGCCTGGTCCTCTAACAGCGGGGAAGAGGTATTGCACCAATCGCGCCAGCGCATCCGCGCGTTCGCCATTGACCTCAGCTGCCTCTTCGATCTGAGCACGCCAATTCGGCTCCTCTCCGCTCCGAGTGGAGACCGGCCCGGTCCTCAGCAGCCTGCCCTTCCACGCAGGCAGCTTCTGGTACAGCCTCGGATAGCGCACCCGCAGGAACGTCAGAAACAACAGGTCTGTGGCGTTGATCTCGTTCGGGCGGATCACCGTCAGCGTGATATCGAACTGGGTTACCAATCGATGGATTGCCCGGAGCGTTTCGAGGTCGCCGGGAGGAACGAGTGACAGGAGATCATCGACCGGTGATCCGAACGGCCCCCTGCCCGAGAGTATCGGCCCGAGACTGTGGGTCGCTTCCACCTTCGCGAGCGCCGTGGTCATCTCCCGAACGCGGTGTGGCTGTTGCAGAGGAGGAAGGTCGAACGGGTACTGCACGATCTTCTCGAGGAACTGCAGTGCCCGGTCCGAGTTCTTCGCGATCGATGTCGCGGACAGGACATCGAGAACGGTGTTCTGATCGTAGGCAAGCAAATAGTGGATCCCTGGGAAGTTTCCGAGGAGGCGGACCGTCTTCAGCACCGCGACCAACTCATCGGCGTGGAGTCGATCGATGTCGTCCACGACAACAAGTATGCGGATCCCTGCCTCGACGATGTCTTTCGATGCTTCCTTGAACTGATCCTGGAATGATTTCTCGAAGTACTTGCCAGTCTCCTCGAAAAGCGTGCTAACCGCCTTCCCCGCTACTGGAATCATGCTGGCTGCTCCGGTCGCAAGTGGGACCATCGCCCGCAACTTGCCTCCCATCTTCTTGCGGACATCGGTAGGCAGGGCGGATTCGATGGTGGCGTAGAACTCCTTCACCAGCGTCGCCGAATCGGATGCGGCCCACGGCGTGAAGTAATGCACGGACCATTCGGGGGTGGGCATGTTATCCGCAATCATCCGCAGGACGGAAGTCTTTCCACTACCCCAAGCCCCGGTGAGCCCGAACGCGACACTGTCGCGTCCACCCATCGCAGCAATCCGTTGGGCTACATGCGCCGAGAACTCCTCGCGATCGAGGCGATCTCCGCTGGCATCTGTGATCGGTGCGTCGGTGAAAATATGCGCTGGCGCGGTGACAGTCATGGTTTCACTTCATCACAGCCCGATCGCTGGACAGAACTGCACTGCCCAATAAACCCGCAGGTAGATCACGTGAATGACAGACCGTTGTGACGTGGCACCGCATGTCATTAGCTTCTTCCGGGCGCCCTGTATGCCGTGGCGGGACTCGTACCAGACCGGTGACTTCATCGTGGCGGCCGTGAAACATCGCGACACGAATCGACCGAGTCCCTGAAGTCGGCGCCGTTTACGATCGGTGATGGCGGGGGAACGCCATCACGTGAACAACGAGGGGGATCACGCATGTCTGCAGATGAGGTCACCGAGGCGGAGAAGGCCGGCGCCGCCCCATACAGCCGGGCGCTGCTGGCGGTCTACAACTTCCACCTCGGTGGTCGGCACCTCGACATCGGCCCCGGAACCGGCTGGTACCTCCGCCGCGCCACATACCCGACCCCGAAACCCGACGATCGAGCTGCTCGACCTCAACCCGAACACCCTGCAGATGACCACCACCCGTCTCGCCGACCGGGGCATCACCGCGACCGCGTACACCGGCAGCGTCCTCGCCCCGCTTCCCCCGGACATCTGGGTGTTCAACTCCGTGTCCGCGAACTTCGTGCTGCACTGCGTGCCTAGTATCTGGGCGGAGAAGGGCCGCGCATTCGGACACATCGCCCAAGTTCTCGACGACGACGGGGTTTTCTTCGGCTCGACCATCCTCGACGTCTCAACGACTTACCGGACGGACTGAATGAGATCGCCATACTGTGCAAGTGCCCAGTCAGTAGCCGTCCACCTGTCGCGGGCCACCGGAGACGGCTAATCGAGTCATCGCGGAGCAATCGCGACGAAATGCACTTCCGCGCCTTGTGACGAATCATATTCCGCAGCTTGACATCAGAGCTGTACCGGGTGCCTGTAACCACGTCCTATTATCCACGTCTGTCCGCCTCGACCTCCGGGCCGTGTCGAGTCACACACCGCCGCAGTGCTGCTGTTGGGCACGGCTGGGGAAGATCGGACTGACCGCGGGACCTCCGAACGCTGCCGATCCGTGGCGCAGACCCCCGACCAGGCATGATCTGCAACATTCCTGTCCGACCTTGCCATGACGCTCGCCTACTTGGCCGACCGCGCCGCCCACCCCGGGCCATCCTGACGCGTTCGGGCATATCGCTTTCGGTACCGCGCTACCTCCATGATCACCACCCGGGCCCGCCGCCGACGACCACAAGACGACCGCGGCGATCGACACCGCCCGCGCTGCAGCCGGGAAGACCGCATCTCTGGGGCCGGAAAACCTGCTCCCGACCAGGGCATATGCATATGTAGAGTCTGTTACCCAATGGTCACGGTGTTGTTTCGGGGTGCTGTCTTCCGTGCATGTGCCCAGGTGAGCGAAGTGTAAGCGCCCCGACACCACCGGCCATCGAGCGGACACATTCCGGCTTTATGGTTCTGCGAATCTTCAATCTCAGGAGCTAAGCCGTGACAACAATATCTCAGCGACCTTCGAACTCATCGCATGCCCCGATATCGGTCGGGCATCGGATCGACAAATGGGACCCCGAGGACGAGGCCGCCTGGGAGGCGGGCGGGAAGAACATTGCCCGCCGCAACCTCCTCGGCTCCATCCTCGCCGAGCACATCGGATTTTCGGTGTGGTCGGTGTGGTCGGTGATGGTGCTGTTCATGCCCACGGCGGTCTACCACATCGATGCAGCCGGAAAGTTCTTCCTTGTCGCCATACCCACCCTGGTCGGCGCCATACTGCGCCTGCCCTACACCTTCGCCACGACCACCTTCGGTGGCCGGAACTGGACCATCATCAGCGCACTGGCACTGCTGGTTCCGATGACCCTGACCCTGTACTTCATCTCGAGGCCCGAGACCTCCTACACCACGTTCATGATCGTCGCCGCGTTCGCCGGACTCGGCGGCGGGAACTTCGCGTCCTCGATGACCAACATCAACGCGTTCTACCCGCAACGCCTCAAGGGCTGGGCCCTGGGCTTGAACGCGGGCGGCGGCAACATCGGCGTCCCTGCCATCCAGCTGATCGGCCTGCTCGTGATCGCCACCTGGGGCAACCGCAGCCCCCAGATCGTCTGCGCGGTCTACCTGGTGCTCATCGGCATCGCCGCCGTCATCGCCGCCCTCTACATGGACAACCTCACCGACCAGAAAACCGACGCACGATCCCTCATCGATGTACTCAAATTCCGTGACTCCTGGATCATCTCGTTCCTCTACATCGGAACATTCGGATCGTTCATCGGATTCAGCTTCGCCTTCGGCCAGATCCTGCAACTGAACTTCCTCGCCGGACTCACCAACGGCGCTCCGGCCACCCCTGCCATGCAAGCCACCGCCGCCCTGCACGCCGCCCAGATCGCCTTCATCGGACCACTTCTCGGGTCCCTATCCCGCCCACTCGGCGGACGCCTGGCAGACAAGATCGGCGGCGGCCGGATCACCCTCTACAGCTTCGTGGCGATGATGGCAGCCGCCGGTATCCTCGTCGTCGCCGGTACCGTCGACGACTCCACCCCCGGGGCCGCGAACACCGCCATCATGACCGCCTACGTCGTCGGTTTCATCCTGCTGTTCGTCATCTCCGGAATCGGCAACGGGTCCGTCTACAAAATGATCCCGGCCATCTTCGCCGCGAAAGCCGCAGCGCTGCACCCTCACGACGCACCGACCGCCGCCGTCTGGTCACGCACGATGTCCGGGGCACTGATCGGAATCGCCGGCGCCGTCGGCGCCCTCGGCGGAGTCGGAATCAACCTCGTCCTACGCGCGTCCTACCTCGGGGTTCATAAGTCCGCCACCACAGCATTCTGGGTGTTCGCCGCGTTCTACATCCTCTGCGCGGTGATCACCTGGACCGTGTACCTGCGGCGACCGACCGCACCGGCATCCACTCCGGTCGACACTCTCACGCCTGCTCTCTGAACAACAACCTCCGGAAACGTCCGGGAACGCCGACTCATCCACGGAACCCCGTTCAGCAGAACACCATCCCGGCATTGGCTGCACAGCCAGCCTGCGGGTCAACATCCTCACGACGGCGATTCAGCGCCTTCGGCCGCGTCGAGCGGCGCTGCGGTCATCCGCCGGACTCGTCCAGCACAGCAGGGACCGTTTCGGTCCCTGGAACACACGAGAAGGAAATCCACGAGCATGAAAATGTCCAAACTGATGGCGGTCGCCGCCATAACCATCGCGTCGATGGGAATCGTCGCCGGCACCGCCCACGCGGACCCCGCACCAGCCACCCCTCCCGGTGTGGGGTGGAACCTCACCCGCAACGGTGACCAGGTCATCATCGACACCACCGCCGGGTCACTGAGCACCGAGAACAACCACCTGATCATCCGCGACGCCTCAGGTGCCACCGTCGAGTCGGTACCCCTGTCGATCGCCGTCAACGGCTTCGCACACCCCGTCGCCGCACAGATCAACGGCCGCACCGCAACCCTGACCACCGACACCAGCCCGGCCGCCGCAACCCCGGTCGCTCTTCCGTTGCGGCAGGTCGACCTGCCCGCCGCCACCGCCGGAGTCAAGGACAACATCACCCTCACCGCGGCCGTCGGCGGCTTCCTCGGCGCGGCAACCGGTCTGGTCGGCGGCTGCCTCCTCGGCGCCGTGGCCGGGGCCGTGATCTCCGCACCGGCAGCACTGCTGTTCGGCGCCGGCCCCTTGGCAGGATGCATCGGCGGCGCACTACTGGTCGGCGCGGGCGCCTCCCTCGCC
>NZ_JBFUHV010000203.1:0-14171 GCF_056402215.1 Rhodococcus sp. P4_B6
CTCAGTACCGCTGTCTGATGTGTCGCGGACGCGAGCTCGTCCATGACCGGGCCGGCAGCGTCTTGAATCCGCCATCGACCGAGCCCCAGTGAAGCCAGCTGATCCACCAGTGGTCCGAGCTCGTATCCGCCGTCGCCGGCCTTCTTCAGCAGCCCGTGCAATTCCAGCGACGACAGATACCGGTGGATTGTGGACCGGCGCATTCCTAGCGCGTCGGCTGCGTGGGCGGCCTTCAGAGTCGGCTGTGCGGGGGTGAATAGCCGCAGAATCGTGGCGACCCGGGCAACCACTTGCAGGTCGGCCTTGGGTAGCTCGTCGTCGCCGCTGAACAGATCTGCCTCGGCGTCGTCACTCATTGCACTTCCTCCAGACCTCGATCAGATGTCGCACTATCCGAACACCGGATCTATCAATGTGGGACACGAATAGTGTGCGCGGTCACAAAAAGTTTGTCAAAGTGCTTGCCAAGCAATCGGTCATGGCRCAAAGTAGGCGAAAGGTGCCGCATTGTGAACATCGCATCTACTATTCCGGGATCTGTGGGTGAACGTTCCCCATGACACCCATCGCCCCAACGCCAAATCACTCGATAGTGGAAGGACCAATACCCATGGATAGTCGCGTAGCCGAAGTCCTCGAAGGCGCCTGCGATCTGCATGTACACCCGGGACCATCGCCATTCCCCCGCCGCATCGGCATCAAGGATGCCGCCGAACAGGCGCACGCCGCCGGTTTCCGCGCCATTCTCGTCAAGTCGCACCACCACAGCATGCTTCCCGACATCGAGTCGGCAGTGCTCTCGAGTGGCCCCCTGCCCATTCCGGTCCTTGGGGGCGTGGCGTTGAACAACTATGTCGGTGGAGTCAATCCGATCGCGGTCGAACTCGCCATCAACCGTGGCGGCCGGATCGTCTGGTTCCCAACGATCAGCTCTGACCGCCATATCTGCGCACACAGCGACGAACTTCGTTTCCCGAAGACGGATCACGCCCTGACCGTGGGGGCCCCGATCGAGGTACTCGACGAAAACGACAAGCTGGTTCCGGCGGCGCACGAGGTTCTCGACCTCATCGCCGAACACGATCTGATCCTCTCCACCGGGCACATGGCGCCGACCGAGGTAACCGCCGTCCTCACCGAGGCAAAACAGCGTGGAATCGGTCGCCTGCTTGTCAACCACCCCAACTTCGTCATCGAGGCCGACGAAGACCTGGTTCGACACTGGATCTCCCTGGGCGCGGTGATCGAACATTCCCTCTGCATGTACGACGATCGGTCGTCGTTCTGCAACTGGGAACCCGCCGAACTGGTCCGCCTGATCCGCCTGTTGGGTCCCGAAAACACCATCTTCGGCTCCGACCTCGGCCAGCGGGGCAACCCGTTGCCGGTCGAAGGATACGAGCGCGTCATCGGAGAGCTCCTCGATGCTGGAGTGTCGGTCAAGGACCTGCGGATGATGACTGTCGAGAACACGGCAGCGCTGGCGGGCATTTGATGACCACCGCGGCACCACTCGCAAGAGATCTACGATCCCGGCTCGAACACACCCCACAACTGGGAACATTCGTCAAGATCGCCGGCGGCGACGTCATCGACCTGATTGCCCTCGCTGGATTCGACTTCGCCGTCCTCGACCTCGAGCACAGCCAACTCACCTACACAGAAGCTCGCCACTCGCTCGCGGTAGCGCGTGCGAACGGTCTTGACATGACCGTTCGGATTCCCAGCCTCGACACCGGTCTGGCCAATCGGCTACTCGAGGCCGGCGCAGCCGGGATCCAGATGTCCACGGTCCGCTCAGCGGACACCGCACGCCGACTCGCCCAGGCACTGCGGTACGGACCTGTCGGGTCACGCAGCATCAGCCTCTCGCAGCCCGCCGCCCGATACGGCGCGACGCCACTCACCGAGTACCTGGACAGCCACACCCATCGCCCCCTGATAGTCGGGCAGCTCGAGACCGTGGACTTCGACAACCCCATCGAGGACATCGTCAGACCTCTCGACGTGGCCTTCATCGGCACCCTCGACCTCTCCGTCGCAGCGGGAACGCCCGGCGACCACTCATCTCCGGTTGCAGCGAAAACCATCGACTCGATCACCGCCGCAGCGCAGAACACCGACACCGCACTCGGCATTTTCACCTCGAACGCCGCCGAAGCCGAACGCGCCATCGACTCCGGGTTCCACTACATCGTCGTCAGCTCCGACCTCGCTCTACTACGCGGAGCAACAACACAACTGGGATCTCACGTGCGCCAGGTGAGGTCTCGATGAGCCCCATAGAGACCACGGTCGCCGGGTTCACCACGAAGAATCCGATCTGGGTCGGATCCTCCGAAATGACGATGTCACTCGACGGCATCCGCGCCTGCGTCGACGGCGGGGCCGGGGCCGTGATCGCCAAGTCGATCAACGAATCGCAGGCAGCCCGCGATCAGCTCGACATCGCCGACTACGCCTTCCTCACCGACAACCATCACCACGCGGACCCGCCGAACACCCCGCCCGGTGCTTCGCTGTTCAACCGCAGCGGGCTGGCCCAGTCCTCACTCGACGACTGGTTGACGATGCTCGAGCGCGGACAAGACTATGCCCGGAGCTCGGGCAGCATCGTGATCGGCAGCATCACCGCCGCCGATCCGCGGGCCGCCGGCGATCTCGCCCGCGCGCTGAGCGACGTCGTTCCCGCCGTCGAAGTCAACGTCGGCGCACCCCACGGACGCGAGGCCGCCCACGGCGCGGTCCGGCAGCTGACCGACAGTGAAGCAGTCGGCAACCTGGTCCGCACCGTCCGCCGCGATCTCGACGCGCCCTTGTTGGTGAAACTGCCGGGAATGGCCTCCGACATCGGCTCCCTCGTCGACGCCGCTCACCAGGCCGGAGCCGACGCAATCACGCTGACCGGGCGGTTCAACGGCTTCCTCCCGTCGGTACAAACCCATGAACCACTCCTCGGGTCATGGGGTGCCTACAGCGGACCATGGGCCGTTCCCATGACCCTGTACGCCGTGAGCAAGGCCTACCACGCCCACCACGGCGCGATCTCCCTCATCGGCACCAACGGTGCCCGCAGTGCCGACGACGTCATCCGATTCATCCTCAGCGGCGCATCCGCCGTCGAGCTGGTGAGCCTGCTGTGGATCCGCGGACCACAAGCCATCACAGAGCTCGTCGACCACCTGCGCGACTACCTGGAAACGAACGGAACTACCGTCTCCGAACTGCGCGGCAAAAGCGTCGCCCTGGCGCGAACCTACGCCGACATCGCACCGATCTCACCGCGACCCGAACCCTGGACCACCCCCTCCCTCTGACCTCACCTCATTCGAAGAAGGCAACGATCATGCGTGCAGCAGTACTCAACGCTCCCGGACACAACAACATCACCATTCGCGAGGATGTCGAGCCCGGCGATGCGGACGGCATCTTCGTCAAGGTCCGCATCCGCGCGGCCGGTGTGTGCCATTCGGACCTGTCCGCGGTCTCCGGGAGGCTCGGGCTGCCGACGCCAGTGGTCATCGGACACGAAGCGGCCGGTGACGTCCTCGAGGTCGGAGCTGACGTCACTGAGGTATCCGTCGGCGACCGCGTCATCGTCTCCTGGGTCCCCCAATGCGGTACCTGCTGGGCCTGCACCACGGGACAGGCCCAACTGTGCACCTTCAACACCACCGAGCAATACCGGCACACCCGCTTCCAGGTCGACGGGCACCCGGTAGCGGCGCAAGCCGGATGCGGCGCCTTCGCGGAGGAAGTCATCGTCACACAGCACAACCTCGTCGCACTCCCCGACGACGTCCCGTACGAAGTCGGTGCACTCATCGGATGCGGGGTCACCACCGGCATCGGCGCCGTAATCAACACCGCCCAGGTCACCGCCGGATCCTCCGTCGCCGTCATCGGCTGCGGCGGGGTCGGTCTATCCGCAGTGCAGGCAGCCGTCGCCCAAGGTGCCGCGTCCGTGGTTGCCGTCGACCCGATACAGGACAAACAGATGCTCGCGCTATCGCTGGGTGCCACCGCCGCCATCGGCCCCGACGAACTGGACGCCACCGCGCGCACCACAACGGGGGCGGCCGGCGGGTTCGACTTCGCGATCGAGGCGGTAGGCAACGCTGCCACGATCCGCGCCGGGTACGACAGTCTGCGTCGCGGCGGCACCCTCGCAATCGCCGGCGTCGGACCCAAGGACACCGAGGTCGCCTTCACCCCGTACGAACTGTATGCATCGGAGAAGCGCATCGTCGGATCGGTTTTCGGCTCCAGCTCTATCCGGCGCGACTTCCCCAAGGTCATCGACATGTGGCGCAACAAAGAAATCGACCTCGACCGACTCATCAGTGCGCGCATCACCCTGGCCGACGTCCCAGATGCTCTCGCTGCCCTGCGATCCGGCACCGCGCTGCGCTCCGTCGTTCTCGTGTGAGAGATACCGTCTCGCGCCTTGTCACCAAACACCACGAGTGCCGTGATTGCACCCGCGAAACCGCCAAAGATCCTCCACCTTCGCAAGCCAGCCGCAACGTTCACTCCACGCAGGAGCACCCATGATAGAACCGACCGCGACTCGTCCCCCTCGTTTCGACATCAGCACCAATCCGGCCACAGAAGAGCATCGAAAGTCCGCGATCCGCGGCGGAGTGCTCGGCTACTACGCTGATCAGTTCGACATCTACCTGCCTATCATCACGCTGGCGCCGGCAATGATCTACTTCCAGTCAGAGACGACCGGCGCAGCGACCGAGGCAATCATCGCAGCCTTCGTCTTCGCATCGACACTCATTGCGCGACCGCTCGGTTCAGCCTTCTTTGGCCAGTGGGCGGATCGGGCAGGCCGCCGGCGCCCCACATTGGTTGCCATCGCCGGCTTCGGTATCTCGGTCGCCGCCATTGCACTTCTTCCCGGCTTCCAACATGTTGGCCACTGGGCGATCGCGATGCTGATCGGCCTCCGTTTCCTCGGCGGGTTCTTCCTCGGCGGCGAGTACAGCACCGCGGTACCGCTAGCGATGGAATGGAGCCCGGTCCGCAAGCGAGGCCTCGTAAGCGGGTTGATCACGTGCACCTCACCGCTCGCAAACGCGACCATTGCCCTGGTCACTCTGGTGCTACTAAGCTCGATGACCTCGACGGGAATCGACTCCGCATATGTGCAGTGGGGTTGGCGGATTCCGTTCGCAATCGGCGCACTGCTTGCGGCGGTAACCTTTGTGTACTACATCACGCACGTAGAGGAATCTCCGGACTTCGGCGACGACACCATCAATCCCGAACAAGCGAAATCGCCTCTCGCGCAGCTGGTACACGGCACCCACAGAACCAAATTGCTCCAAGTTTTCGTGCTGATGACCGGGGCCTGGCTACTGACCAATCTAGGCGCCGCCGTACTACCGTCGGTAATGAAGCTCGAACTCGGCGTCCCCAGCACGACGGTCACCCCCATCATGATGATCTCGTCGCTGATCACCGTCGGCACGTTCGTCGGAGCAGCAGTGCTGTCACAGCGCGTGGGCCGACGCCCCTTCTACATCGGCGCGGGCATAGCCGCCGCCATCGTGACCCCCTCGGCGTTCCTCGTCCTCCACACCCTCAACGGCGAACAGATCGTTCCAATCGCACTGTGTGCATTCGCTATTCAGGTCAGCACCATCTCCATGTACGGACCGATAGCGGCATACTTGACCGAACGCTTTCCCGCCAAGATCCGAGCCACAGGATATGGGGTCGGCTACAGCCTCGCGATCGTTATTCCTGCGTTCTATGCGTTCTACATCAGCGGGTTGTCGAGCGTATTCGGCGAGCGGGCTGCAGTCCCCATTCTCGCGGTCGTCGGCGGCGCACTGGTCGCCACGGGAGCGTTTATAGGACCGGAAACCCGCGACGTGGACATGTCGAACTGAGCAACAGCACCGGCGTGCGTCGGCGGCGCCGCACGCTGGGCGAGCGGGACCCTCTGGGCGCGTCGTTTGCGGGCGCCGGTGTTCGCCTCTGATGTTGATCCGGCAGCAACACGCCGCAACGGATTCGAAACGTTCAGGTGTTGACATTATCAACAGACAGGTCGACACTCAGACTCGTCACAAAGCTGTTGAGCGCATCACATCCCGTTCCAGGAGAACACATGCACGTACAGACCCCGACCGGCCACTACGACCAGGGCGGATTGACTACCACCGAGGACACCGGAAACGTCGCGACCCTGTTCATCGGCGGATGCTGGATCACGGGAACGGGCACCTTCGACGTCACCGACCCCGCCACCGGACAGGTCATCGGGCAGGCCAGCGAGTCCGGGCCCAACGAGGCACTCACCGCCCTGGACGCCGCCGCCCAGGCCTTCCACTCCTGGCGTAGCACCCCCGTCGAAACCCGATCAGCAATCCTGCACCGTGCAGCGGACGCGATCCGCGCCGACGTCGACGCACTCGCCGACCTGATGACCGCAGAAAACGGGAAGCCCATCGCCGAAGCACGCGGCGAAGTCCTCAACTGCGCTCGCATGCTCGAGTGGAGCGCCGAAGAGGCGCGCCGGACGTGCGGCCGCACCGTCCCCTCCGCCGCGCACGGCCCTTCAATGGTCGTGACCCAGCCGGTCGGACCCGTGCTCGCCATCGCTCCCTGGAACTTCCCCGCAAGCATGCTGGTCCGCAAGATCGCCATGGCCCTGGCCGCTGGATGCACGGTCATCGCCAAGCCCGCCGATCTCACTCCACTCATCGCAGTCGCTGTCACCCGCCGGATCGTCGACGCCGGTATTCCCGACGGTGTGCTGAACCTACTCACAACCACCGACCCGGCAGCCGTCACCGCAGCACTCCTCGACGATCCCCGGCTGCGGAAGGTCAGTTTCACCGGATCCACCCGAGTCGGCCTTAGTCTCGCCGAGGCCAACGGCACGCGCCTGCGCCGACTCTCGCTGGAGATGGGTGGCCACTCCCCTGCCATCGTCCTCCCCGACGCCGACATCAACGCCGCAGCGTCAGCCATCGTCGCGTCCAAGTTCGCCAACGCCGGCCAGAGCTGCATCGCCATCAACCGCCTCTACATCCACAACGACATCGCTGAACAGCTCATCGCTGCAATTGTCGAGCGCACCCAAGCACTGACCCTCGGACACGGATCCACCGACGGCACCGACGTCGGACCGCTGATCAACGACGCCGCCCTGACGAAGGTCAGTGGGCAGGTCGACGACGCACGAGCAAAGGGCGCTCGCGTACTCACCGGAGGCGCGGCATGGAAGCCCACAGACGCTTCGCTGACCGGCGCCTTCTACGAACCCACCATCCTCGTCGAAGTCGACGACACCATGCTGATCAGCCGCGAAGAGACCTTCGGCCCGGTACTGGCCGTTTACACCTACTCCGATCGCACCGAGGCAGTGGCCCGGGCCAACGACTCCGAGTACGGGTTGGCCGCATACGTCTTCGGACGTGACATCGCCGACCTCTGGCAGACCTTCGACGAACTCGAGTTCGGTGTGATCGGCGTCAACGACCCCTTCCCAGTGCGCCCGGAGTTGCCCTTCGGGGGACTGAAGAACAGCGGCCAAGAACGCGAAGGCGGATCCGAGGGAATCGACGCCTATCTCGAAACCAAGGCCGTTTCCCTGCGCTGGTAATCGCGCCCCACAGCACTCCCGAAAGGACCTACCGTGACCACCTCCACCACCAGCCCATCACTCACGCGCGACGAAGAACTCTCCCACCTCGACACCAAGTCGATCATCCACCCCCACACCGTCATCGGCTCCCCCACCAAACCAGTAGTCTTCGTCAAGGGTGACGGCGCCCGACTGTGGGATGCGGCCGGCAACGAGTACATCGACGGCACCTGTGGACTGTGGCAGTGCCCCGTCGGCCACGGTCGACAAGAACTGGCAGATGTTGCCGCCAATCAGATGGCGACGCTCGAGTTCTACTCCTCGTTCGGAGACTACTCGAACGAACCCTCCATCCGCCTCGCCGACAAACTCCTCGACATTGCCCCCGCCGGAATCGAGAAGGTCTTCTTCACCAACGGCGGCTCGGAAGGCAACGAGACCGCAGTGAAGCTCGCGCGCCTGGCCTACCACCACGCCGGACAACCCGACCGCACCGTCATCCTTGCCCGCACCGGCGGCTACCACGGCATGGGCGGCGCCTCCCTGGCAGCGACAGGAATCGACCGCCTCCGCGAGGGCTACGGTCCGCTGATCCCGGGCATCGAGTGGCTGTCCAAGCCTCACGCCCTCCCCCACGGCGACGATGCCACCGACATCCTCATCACAGAACTCGAACAGCGCATCGCCGAGATCGGTGCCCACCGGATCGCCGCGTTCATCGGCGAACCGATCCTCGGTGTCGGCGGAATGGTGCCACCACCGGCGGGGTATTGGCCCCGAGTTCAGGAAGTCCTGCGCCGCAACGACATCCTCTTCATCGCCGACGAAATCGTCACCGCCTTTGGGCGCACCGGCGAATGGTTCGCCTCCACCTATTACGGCGTGGAACCAGACATCATCGTGACCGCGAAGGGCATCTCCAGCGGATATTTGCCGATGGGCGCCGTGCTGGTCGGCCGCCGCGTGCTCGACCTCGCCGACGGCGCACTGTTCCTGCACGGCTTCACCTACAACGGACATCCGGTAGCGAGTGCCGTTGCACTCGCGAACATCGACATCATCGAGCGGGAAAACCTCATGGCACGAGGACTCGAGGTCGGGCGCCGCCTCCTCGACGGGCTGAAGCCGCTCGAGGACCTGCCGATCGTGGCCGAGGTCCGCGGTGTCGGCACCCTCATCGGAATCGAGTTCGCCACCGGCGACACCGCCTCAGTACAGGCCGGTGCCCGCGAGCACGGCGTCATCGTGCGTGCCTCCGGCAACACGATCGTGATGTCACCCCCACTGGTGATCAGCGAATCCGACATCGACCGCATCGTCGCCGTCGTCACCGACCAAGTGAAAGCAGCCGGCTGACTCGGGTCGCCCGAGTCGCCTCGGCGGAGGACGCCAATGAAAACTGCACCGCACGCACTCGTCGCCGTCGTGGCCGGGTGCCTCTTGCTCACCGCATGCGCCCAGTCGAACGCTAACGGTGAGACTCAACCCGGGGCCGACGCCACCGGCGCGATCACCTTCGTATCAACCGGAGGAAAGTTCCAGGAAGCCCAAACTCAAGCCTGGCAGGTCCCGTTCACAGAAAAGACCGGCATTGGTTTCGTCAATGACGGCCCGGTCGACGAATCGAAAATGAAGGCCATGGTCGACGGTGGCAAAGTCACCTGGGACGTGCTCGACACGAGTGCCGGCGCCGCCGGCCAGTACTGCGGCAAGTACCTCGAACCCCTCGACTTCACGGTCGTCGACCGCTCGAAATTCGACCCGAAGACCGTCGGAGACTGCGGGGTTCCCGCGTACTTCTACAGCACCCTGCTGATGTACGACACCTCGAAATTCGCGGATAACCCACCGACCTCGGTCGCAGACTTCTTCGACCTCGACAAATATCCCGGCAAGCGAATCGTGCCACCAGAACTGAGTGTCGGGCTGCTCGAATTCGCACTCCTCGGCGACGGAGTCGCCCCCGACCAGCTCTACCCACTCGACGTCGACCGCGCTCTACGCAAACTCGATTCGATCAAAGCCAAGACCACCTTCTCGACCACATACGGTCAGATCCAGCAGGCGATGGTCGACCAACAAGTCACCATGGCCCTGACCTCCACCGCCCGCGCCGAAGCAGTCCTACGCGCGGGCGCTCCGTTCACCGCGGTCTGGGACAAAACAGTCGTGAACTGGGACGACCTCGTCATCCCCAAGGGCTCCCCGAACAAAGATGCGGCGATGCAGTTCATCGCATTGGCTACCGACGACGGCCCCTCCTCCGACTTCTCCCGGCTGTCCTCGACCCTGCCCGTCAACAAGGACATCGCCACCCAATTCGACGACGTTCAAGAGGCAATCAATCCCTTCGCACCGGGCCGAGAGGACGGGATCGTCTACGGCGACGCCCTGTGGTGGTCCGAAAACCTCGACACCGTCACCGACAAATTCACGAACTGGCTGGTGGGCTAACCCATGACAACCACAGCAACCGCACCGAACCACATGCACACCACACCGCAGCACCCGGCGGTAGACGCTCCCCCGCGCCGCCGCCCCACCTGGTTCTGGTTCCTCGCACCCGGTCTTCTACTCCTACTGGTCTTCTTCTTCGTGCCACTGGGCAACATCGTCTGGAAAAGCTTCACCGATCCCACCTTCGGGCTCGCCAACTACAGGAACCTGATAACCGACGGCGTGTCAGTCCGCATCCTGCTCCGCACCCTCCTCACCGCAGCCGCAGTCGCCACCCTCACCCTCGTGCTGGGCTTCCCCTATGCCTACGCCATGACACGAGTGTCCAAACGTGCCCGGTCCGTGATGACGATCCTGGTGCTGCTCCCGTTCTGGACCTCACTGATCGCCCGGAACTTCGCCTGGTTCATCCTCGAGGAGGGGAACGGACTGATCGACCGCTTCTTCCAGCTGTTCGGCCTCGACGACGTCGTCCTCCTCGGCACCCTAACCGGCGTCACCGTCGCCATGGTGCAAGTGATGCTCCCCTACATGGTGCTGCCGCTGTTCACCTCGATGAACACCATCGACCGCCGACTCCTCGATGCCGCCGCCAGCTGCGGTGCACCCTGGCTGACCGCCTTCCGCACCGTGTACCTACCGCTGTCGATCCCCGGGGTCGTATCCGGCTTCTCCCTCGTCTTCATCATGTCCCTCGGCTTCTACATCACGCCCGCCCTGCTCGGCACACCACAACAAGCACTCATCCCGCAACTCATCGAGATCCGCGTTCAGCGACTACTCGACTTCGGTGCAGGCGGAGCTCTCGGCGTCGTCCTGCTTGCCGTCACGCTCCTCATCCTCGGTGTGGTGGCAAGAATCGCGAAGCCGACCTCCACGCTCGACCGATTGGCGGACAAATGAGCAGAATCCTCAAAGCGTGGGTCGCGATGGTCGTCGTGGTCCTCCTGGCACCCACGCTCGTGGTCATCCCGATGAGTTTCTCCGACTCGACCACATTCTCATTCCCCCCCAAGGGGTGGTCACTACGGTGGTACCAGAACTTCTTTCAGTCCCCGGAATGGGTCGACGCCCTCTTCGACTCCCTGAAAGTCGGACTTCTAGCGGCAGTGATCGCCACCGTCGTGGGAACTTCCGCCGCAATTGCTCTCGACCGCAGCAGATTTCGCGGAAGATCCGCCGTTCAAGGTGCCATGATGGCGCCAGCTATCGTGCCGTCCATCGTGATCGCGGTGGCCATCTACATCATGTTCCTCCGATGGCACCTCACCGGATCATTGATCGGTTTCGTCGCAGCACACAGCATCCTGGCGGTACCGTTCGTCATCGTCGCCGTGAATACCGCGCTGGCGAACTACGACCGCACCGTCGAACATGCCTCTGCCAGCCTGGGTGCCGGACCGATCACCACTTTCCGTCGGATCGTCCTGCCCTCGCTCGCACCGGGCATCGCCTCCGGTTTCGTCTTCGCCTTCGTCACTTCCTTCGACGAGGTAGTCGTCGCCTTGTTCCTGCAAACACCAGACCTGCGCACCCTCCCGGTGAAGATGTACAACAGCATCACCCTCCAGATCGACCCCACCATCGCCGCCGCATCCAGTCTCATCGTCGTGATCACCACCGGCGTGTTGTTGATCGCACAGTTTCTCCCCCGACGCCGAAACGAGAACGCATCATGACCGTCACCGCGCCATTGTCCGCCCCCACCACGACAACTCCCGGGCTCGGCATTTCCATCCGCGAGGCATGTAAGACCTACCCAGGTATGCACCGGCCGGCCCTGAGCCGCGTATCGCTCGACATCGCGGCCGGCGAATTCATGACCTTTCTGGGTCCCAGCGGGTCCGGCAAGAGCACCTTGCTGTCGATGATCGCCGGCTTCGAGCCGATCTCGTCGGGCAAGATCGAAATCGGCGGCGTCGACGTGAGCAACGTCAAGCCGCACAAGCGCAATCTCGGAGTCGTGTTCCAGCAATACGCCCTCTTCCCGCACATGACCGTCAGCCAAAACGTCGCCTACCCCCTCCAACAGCGCAAGGTCCCCAAATCCGAAATCGCTCGGAGAGTGCAGGAAACCTTGGACATGGTGAGCCTGAGCCATTTGGCGAACCGGCACCCCAAGCAACTGTCCGGCGGTCAGCAGCAGCGGGTCGCGCTCGCACGTGCCATCGTCTACGCACCGGGCGTACTTCTCCTCGATGAACCCCTCGGCGCCCTCGACAAGAGGCTTCGCGATGGACTTCAGCGCCAGATCGCACGCATGCACGACGAACTGGGCTTGACCTTCATCTTCGTCACCCACGACCAGGAGGAGGCGCTCACCCTTTCCGACCGGATTGCCGTCTTCAACGACGGCGGGATCGAGCAGGTTGGAACCCCGCAAGAGCTCTACGACAAACCGAACACACTGTTCGTCGCGCAGTTCCTCGGAGAATCCAACGTCTTCCGCGGCGCCGTCGCCAACGGGCTGCAGTCATTGCACTGCGGACTGTTCGAAACAGCCCTCACTGCCCCGCAGCAAGAGTTACTCGCCGGCCAGCAGCAGGGCGGYCTCGTGGTCCGCCCCGAACGCCTGACCGTCAGTACCGTCGACGCCCACGTCCCGACCGCCCTCATCCGCACCGAAGCCCAGCTGACCGACATCGTCTACGTCGGAAATCATCACCGACTCGGGCTGCGGTTCTCCGACGGCACCCAGGGATCGGCCATGCAGGTTGCGGGGCAGCCCATCTCCGCCACCCCGGGCGAGAACGTCACCGTGTCCTGGCACCCCCAAGACCACAGCGTCGTCTCCCTACCCGACACCGCCGCCTGAACCCGCCCCCACCCAGGTTCCGTCGACCCGAGCAAGGAGAGCGCACAGCCGTGCCCACCCACCATGATGTTCTCGACAGATTTGCCCGTATCCACGCCGGTCCGCCGCCACTCGACGACGAGGGCGCCAAAACGATCATCGAGAGATACCTCGGAGAGAAAGCCTCACGCGGTGCCAGCGCCCCGAGTCGGGTGCCAGGGGAAACCGACGCGAACTACACCTTCACGATCGGCACGTCACACTATCTCCTCAAGGTTTCCCACGCCACCGACGACGAGCGCATCACTCTGCAACAGAACGTGCTGCGCCATCTACACACCTGCAATCTCCCCTTCGACGTCCCACGAGTCGTCGACACCGCAGAAGGTGATCAATCCCTGCGAATCAACGCCGGAAGCGGCGACCTCATCGTCCGGATCCTCACATGGCTCCCCGGACACCCCCTCGGCCCGATCGAAGATCCAGCCGCCGAACTTCTCGACGACATCGGTTCAGCGGCAGGAGCACTCGCCGCTTCATTGGACAAAGCCGATCTCGACGCAAGGCCGTCCCTGACGAGCCACTGGGACCTCGACACCGGACTGGCGGTGATCGACACCTATCGAGACCAGCTACCCGAACAATCGGCTCTGCTCACCGAAGTCCTCGAGATCGCCACACCCGCACTCTCCGCGGCCGGACCGCTCCCGCAGGCGCTGATCCACAACGACCTCAACGTCTTCAACCTCCTCGGCACCACCAAAACGCACCGCACACGAGTATCGGGGATCATCGATTTCGGTGACATGCTCATCACCTCCCGAATCAACGACCTCGCCATCCTCATCGCCTCGGCATGCCGCAACGGCACCAACTTCGTCACCAACGCCACGAGAATCGCCGCCGCCTACCACCGCCGGCGCCCGCTCACCGCTAACGAGATCGACGTGCTCTTCCCGCTCGTCCTCCTGCGCACAGCGACCGTCCTGGTGACCACCGCACAACTCGCGCGCACGGACCCGCGTCACCGCGGCAGCATCCGTCCCGAGCACCTCAGGGACCTAACCTGGATTTTTCGTGCGGGAGCGCGGACCGGGGTGTGCAGATAAGCGAAAGTGCCTGTCCTGCACGGCATAATGGGACTTCTCTAGGGTTCCATAATGCTGACGGGAAGGCACTTCGCAGGTGAAGAGTATCGCAGCGGGTTCACGGGTGAAAGTCTCCGCCGACGGACGGGGCGTGGTGTCGCATGCCGGGGTGGGGATGCTGCGGGAGATGGCGGACCTGACGGGGCTGTCCGCACAGGTCACGGCG
>NZ_JBFUHV010000204.1:0-13526 GCF_056402215.1 Rhodococcus sp. P4_B6
GTCGCGGATGCCTCGTTGTACACCATCTCGGCCTGCTGGCCTTCCTGACGCTGGCCCCAGCTGATCAGCTCGACGATCGCCGCGCCGAAGTCCGGATTCGCCAGGTACCACTCCATCACGCCGCGTAACAGGGCGCGCGCGGTGATCGCCACGTCGCCATGGACATCGTTGCGCGTCAGCACCTCTCGATACTGTCCGGCGACGTGCTCGAAGACCGCCGCGAACAGCACCTCCTTCGTGGCGAAGCAGTAGTGCAGGGTGGCCAGCGGGGCGTTCGCCTCCTGCGCGATACGGCGGGTGGTGGCGCCGTCGACCCCGTCGGCAGCGATCACGCGCACGGCCGCCGCCACCAGTTCGGCGCGACGTTCGGCGGCGGGAATGCGAGCCATGCCCTCTCCTGTCAACAGATCTGAACGGATGATCAAGTCGGTTCCACGCTACCAGTCGGAAAGGTAAGCGTGTTGCCATATTTCCCGGAGAACCGCCGTCAGGTGCGGGCAACAACGCGAAGCAAATAGTCATATGCCTTGATCAGACGACTCACTTGGCTTACGGTATGAGCCGGATCACATTGGCGGGTCGGCGCACTCCGATGCGACCACACCGGTTTCGAAGAAACAGACCCGTCATGACCGACGAACTCACGTGTCTCACCCCTGACGCCACCACAGAAGCCATGGTCGACATGATCATGCGAGACGGCGGCGTGATCATCGAAGGAAGCAATTCATGACAGAGATCCACCAGCAATCCGGACCCGGCCGTGCGGGGACTGCTCGCCCCGGGCCGAACAAGGCAGTGCTCATCGGTGTCGRCACGCTGCTGATCGTCCTGACCAACGCCGTCATCTTCATCCTGCCGCCGCTGTTGCCGATCATCCAGGCGCAGTACGGCCTCGCCACAGTGGCCGAGACGACGTGGCTCTACACGGCGCTGACCCTCGGCGGGGGAGCGGGCTTCATCTTGCTGCCGCGCCTCGCCGATCTGCACGGCGACCGTAACGCCGCGGTGGCGGCGTCCGCATTCCTTGCGATCGGCGCGCTCGTTCCGGCTGCCGGCGACTCGTACTCGACCCTTCTGGTCGGCTGCATTCTCATGGGATTCGGGGGCGCGGCGCAGCTGCTTCCGCTCGGTTTCCTGCGCCGCAATCTCGGCGAGGACGGTATCACGGTGGGTGTCGCGGTTCTGGTCATCGCCACCGGTGTCGGCATCGTCGTGGGCATGATCGGCGGTGGCTTCATCGTCGAGAGTCTGTCGCTGCGAGGCTTTTTCATCATCCTCACCATAGTGTGCGCAGTGACGGCCATTGCGTGCTATGCCGTGATCCCCCACACCCCGCCTGCTGAGCGTTCCGGCCGCATCGCGGTACTCGGCACGGTGTGGATGATCGCTTGGGTCGCCGCGATCCTGCTGACTCTGACGCAAGGCCTCGTGTGGGGCATCGCGGCGCTCATTCCGTTGATGGCCGGCATCGTCGGGGGCATCGCCTGGGTGCGCGTCGAGCGCCGCTCGACCTCGGCGGTGTTCGACGTCGCACTGATGAAGGCGCCTTTGGTCACCGCGTCGTGCTTGTGTATCGCATTGTTCGCCGCGGTGAACTCGGCCTTCCTACTGCTGCTCAGCACGTACGCTCAGATCACTCCCGAGGATCTTCGTCCCGCGGACGCCTACGGACTCGGGCTCAGCGCCCTGCAGACCGGCTGGCTCATGGCACCTTTCGCGGCGGCGTTCTTGATCCGCGGAACCGTACTCGACCGCGCCTTGTTCAACGGCCGTGGTGCGACCGTCTTCGTCATCGGAGCGCTCATCAGTGCATCGGGGCTGGCCTGGCTCGCCGTCGCGCACGACCAGCAGTGGCACTACCTGGTGGGCGCTGCCGTCATGGGTCTCGGGATCAGAATCGGCTACGCAGCGGGGTTCACCATGGTGCAGATGGCAGTGCCCGAGGAGAAAGCCGGGATGGCGGCCGGTATCGCCGGCACGTCCATGGCCGTGGGTTTCGCCTTCGGCACGGCACTGGTCAGCGCCGACCTCAGCGCCTCCCTGGTTCCGGTGGTCGGAACCGGTCTCGAGGTCGCTGCCAAGGGCCTCTACGGCATCGGCTACTGGTTATCGGGACTCCTCGCCCTGCTGGTCGTGGTGAGCGTGCTGGTCTCACGCGCCCGGTCCGGTCGGCGCGTCGGCGCGGCAGCGTCCTGAACGTGGCTGGGTCGATTGCCGTCCCCGACCTGGCGCGATGATTCGTGCGGGCGGCCGCTGCCGTGGCGCTCACTACCACTCCACACTCACCCAGGACACGAGCTCGGCGGGGGAGGCCTGCGAGGGACGGGCCGCCGGTCCGGAGGTGTTGCCGAGGTGGGCGGCCATCCAGGCGTCGAGCACGCCGAGGATGAGTTCGATCTGTCGTTCCGCCGCTGGGGGGTCGGTGAACACCAGCCAGTTGAGCGCGAATCCGTCCGACAATGTGGACACGATGTACGTCAGTGCGTCGATGGTGTCCGGGTCGACCGGCCGGCCGGAAGCGGTCGCGRCGGACTCGAGKWTCGYYCGYAKGGTCGCGGATGCCTCGTTGTACACCATCTCGGCYTGCTGGCCTTCCTGACGCTGGCCCCAGCTGATCAGCTCGACGRTCGCCGCGCCGAAGTCCGGATTCGCCAGGTACCACTCCATCACGCCGCGTAACAGGGCGTGCGCGGTGATCGCCACGTCGCCATGGACATCGTTGCGCGTCAGCACTTCTCGATACTGTCCGGCGACGTGCTCGAAGACCGCCGCGAACAGCACCTCCTTCGTGGCGAAGCAGTAGTGCAGGGTGGCCAGCGGGGCGTTCGCCTCCTGCGCGATACGGCGGGTGGTGGCGCCGTCGACCCCGTCGGCAGCGATCACGCGCACGGCCGCCGCCACCAGTTCGGCGCGACGTTCGGCGGCGGGAATGCGAGCCATGCCCTCTCCTGTCGACAGATCTGAACGGATGATCAGGTCAGCTTCGGCTACTAGTCGAAATGGACAATCAGGCCGCCATATCGGCGAGATGACCACCTCTCGGTGAGTGATCCTACCGGTTCGTGGTCATATGCCTTGATCATTTGACCATGTTCTTCTAGGCTATGACCGAGACCACAGTCCGGCGCCAACGGTGATCGGAAGGTCCCGGGCCTCGAGCTCACCGCGGATGCGCCGTTACGACCAGAGATCGCGAGCTGCATCCGCATCGCACCCGACAAGCGTGAAGAGGATGACCATGACCGGAGTCGAATCAGTTCCCCGGGAACGCGCGATCGCACTCGATCGCATGGCTGTGGACCCGCCGATCGACACCGTCGTCGGCCTGCTGGCGATCCAGGCCGCCCGCTTTCCCGACCGTGAGTTTCTTCGGTTCGCGGAAGGATCCTGGACCTTCGGCGAGATCGACGACTGGACGTCACGCCTGGCGCAGCGTCTGGTCTCCGAGGACGGGATTGGCGCCGGCGACCGGGTCGCGATCATGCTGCCCAACGTGGTGCAGTGGCCGATCGCCTGGCTCTCGATCCTCAAGGCCGGCGGCGTCGCGGTGCCGGTGAACTCGTCATACCAGCGCGCAGACCTCGAATTCGTGCTCCGAGACTGCGGCGCCCGGGTGATGTTCACCGACGACGGTCACAGCCCGCTCGTCGACGAGGTGCGCGCCGCGAACGGCGATCTGGCCGATGTCCGTATCGTCGAAGCCGCGTCGCGCGGCGAGCTCGCGCAGTACCCGACGGACAGGCCCGATGTCGCGATCACCCCGGACACGCTGGCCAACCTCCAGTACACCTCGGGGACCACCGGATTCCCGAAGGCGTGCATGTTGACCCACGACTATTGGGTCCGGCTGGGGTGGATCTGTGCGGGTGCGGCGGGCCTCGGGTCCGGCGACGTGGTTCTCACATCGCAGCCGTTCTCGTACATGGACCCGCAGTGGAACACCTCTTTGTGCCTTACGGTCGGCGCGCCGCTGGTGGTGCTGCCCCGGTTCTCCGCCTCGGGTTTCATGGCGGATGTCCGTCGACACCGGGCCACGTTCTGCTACGTGCTCGGCTCGATGCCCACGCTTCTGTTCAAGCAGCCGCCGAGCCCGGAGGACCGGGACAACGACCTGCGCCTCGTGCTGTGCTCGGCCATCCCCGTCGCGCTGCACGCGCAGCTCGAACAGCGTTGGGGCACGCCGTGGCGGGAGATCTTCGGGATGACCGAAAGCGGGGCCGACCTGGTCAGCCTCCCCGAGAGCACGGTCGACGTCGGCAGCGGACGACTGGGGCAGCCCGTTCCCACGAAGCAGGTCCGGGTGGTCGATCCGGAGGGCCGGGAAGTTGCCGCGGGAGAGTCCGGCGAGCTGATCACGTCGGGCAGGCCGATGATGCTCGGCTATTGGAACCGACCCGAAGACACCGCGGAGGTCCTCCGCGACGGCTGGCTGCACACCGGCGATGTCGCGGTCCGCGAGCCGGACGGCTACCGCCTGGTGGGCCGGATCAAGGACATGGTCCGCCGCGGCGGGGAGAACATCGCGAGCGCCGAGGTCGAACGCGTCCTCGAGCGCGACGACACCGTCGTCGCGACAGCGGTGGTCGGCGTCCCGGACGAGCTGTTCGGTGAGGAGGTCAAGGCCTTCGTTCAGCTGGCCCCCGGCGTCGAGGAGAGCCGCGCGACGGCAGAGCAAATCGTCGACGGCGCACGAACTCAGCTGGCGCGCTTCAAGATTCCTCGATACGTCGAGTTCGTCGCCGATTTCCCGCGCACCCCGTCCGAGCGCGTGTCGAAGCCGGCCCTGCAGGCGCGCTCCGCCGAGCATCCCGGCATCACCTACGACCTGCAGCCGCCGCGCACCGCCGGCAACGGCAACTGAGGAGCCGGACATGACCGACAGTTATCTGGACGTGCACATCGACGACGACGTCGCGGTGCTCACGCTGAACCGCCCGGCGAAGCTGAACGTGATGGACGTGGCAACGAGGGTGCGGCTCGCGCAGACCATCCGCCGGTTCGGAACGGGTGATCTCGTCCGCGGGATCGTGCTCACAGGCACCGGGCGGGCGTTCTCCGCCGGTGAGGACCTGCAGGCGGTGCCGACCACCTACGACGAGATCCGCGAGGCCTTCGCGACCTTCCACGACATCACCCGCGCGATTCTCGAGACGAAGGTCCCCGTGATCGCGGCCGTGAACGGGATCGCGGTCGGCGGCGCCTCGGAGATCACGTTGTGTTGCGACTCCCGGATCGGCACTCCCGCCGCCGAGTACTACCAGCCGGAGAACCACCGCGGAATCATCATCTCGAACGCTTCGAGCTTCCTCATGGGCCGCCTGGTACGCAACCACGCGATGCGAATAATTCTGGGCTCGAACCGGATAGGCGCAGGCGAGGCCCTGCGGATCGGGCTGCTCGACGAGATCGTGGCCCCGGAGGTACTGGTGCACCGCGCGGTCGAGGTGATCAGGCAATGGAACTCCGATCCCCGGACCACCGCGCTGCACCTGGGTCTGCTGCGGCCGCGCCCCGAAGACATCGAGGCCGCGTTCACCCGCGAAGACGACGCCGCCCGCCAGTCGTGGGAGTCCGGCGCCTTCACCGAAGGCATCGAGGGCTTCTGGGCATCGAAGAACGCGGCGCCGCCGGCGCCCGCGCAGAGCAATTGAGATCGGAGACGATGATGATCACCACCGAGGCAGCGCTTCTCACCGCGCTGAACGAACCGCTCGAATTCACCGAGATCCAGGTCGACGACCCGGATCCGAACGAGGTCCGCGTCGCAGTCTCGAACGTGGGCCTGTGCCACAGCGACCTGCATTACATGACCGGCACCGTGGGCGCCGACCTACCCGTGGTTGTCGGGCACGAGGTGGCGGGCGTCGTCGAGTCGGTCGGCTCCGCGGTGACCTCGTTGCGCCCGGGCGACCGCGTCGTCGGCGCTCTCACACCCTCGTGCGGGTTGTGCCGCAACTGCCAGGTCGGGCACTCGACGCAATGTCAGCGTGTCTCGCAGATCCGACAGCGCCCCCGCCCCGCTTTCCAGCTGCCGGGAGGCCAGGTCGTCGAACGGCTCGGCGACATCGGCGCGTTCTCCCGCCACACCGTGATGCGGGAGAACTCGCTGGTCAAGGTTCCCGACGAGGTGGGACTGCACGTCGGGTGCCTGCTGTCGTGCTGCATCGTCACCGGCGTCGGCGCCGTGTTCCGCGGCGCGCAGGTACGCCCCGGCGCCACCGTGGCCGTGATCGGCTGCGGCGGTGTCGGATCGGCCATCATCCAGGGCGCACGGCTCGCGGGGGCCTCGGCGATCGTCGCCGTCGATCTCGACGATGCCCGGCTCGCGGCGGCGCGGACCTACGGTGCCACGCACGTCGTGAACGGTGCGGCCGATGTCCCGGCCGAGATCCGGAAGGTGCTCGGCGACGGCGTGGATTACTCGTTCGAGGCCGTCGGTTCCGCCCGGACCGCGGCTACCGCGCTGGCGGTCCTCCGCGGCACGGGCACGGCATGCCTGGTGGGCATCGCGCCCGACGGCACCGACCTCACTGTTCCGGCGTCGGATTTCTTCTTCGGTGAGAAGCGCCTCATCGGTTCCTACATGGGCTCGGGCCAAGCGCACGAGGACATCACCCAGTTCGCGCGCCTCTACCTGCAGGGCCACCTGTTGCTCGACGAGATGGTCAGCGACGTGATCCCGTTCCACGAGATCAACAAGGGCTTCGAGGCGATGAAGTCGGGCGAGGTGACCCGCATCGTCGCCGACCTCACCGCGTGATCACCCCGACCCCATCCACAATTGCGCACAGAAGGAGTCCGCAGATGTCGAATACGCAACTGCCTCAGCCGATCAACTACATCGCGGACCGGTGGTCCGAGTGCCGGGCACTTCCGGACGCGTGGAATCTCGACCCCAACACGGGGCAACCCATCCACCGCGCCGTCACCACCGGACCGGACGACGTGGAGCGCGCGCTGCGCCATGCCGAGCGGTCCTACGGCTTCGAACGCTGGGATGACGCGGCGAGCGAGGAACGCGCCGCGGTCATCGAGCGTGCAGCCGACATCGTCGAGACCCGGATCGAGGACATCGCCCGGACCGATGCCCTCACCAGCGGCGTCCCGATCGCGAAGGCCCGGCTGGTCGCGCAGTTCCTCCCGCACCGGATCCGCTCGTCCGCTGCGGATCTGCGGGCCACCCCGCGGCGCACCGCGCTGGCGGCCGGCGGCCGCGACGTGCGGCTGTACAAGGTCCCGTGGGGCCCCGCAGCCATCCTCACCCCGTGGAACGGCCCCAGTTTCATTCCCGCCGCGAAGATGGTGAGCGCCCTCGCCGCCGGCTGCCCCGTCATCCTCAAACCGTCGGAGCACGCGCCGAGCAGCGCCCAGATCATCGTCGAGTGCTTCGTCAAGGCCGGGCTGCCCGACGGTGCGCTGCAGCTCGTCCACGGCGGGGGAGACGTGGGCGCGGCGATCACCGGCGACCCCCGCGTGAAGATCGTCTCGTTCACCGGCGGCCCGAACGCGGGTCGTGCGATCGCCCGTGCCGCCGCGGAGGACTTCACGGTGCTCCAGCTCGAGCTCGGCGGCAACAATCCGGCCCTCGTGCTGGACGACGCCGACATCGACGTGGCCGCCGACGGGATCCTGGACGGGATGACCAAGCTCAACGGTCAGTGGTGTGAGGGACCGGGAAAGGTGTTGGCGCACAAGAGTCTCGTCGAGCCGCTCCTGGACGCGCTGCTCGATCGCATCTCCCGCATCGAGATCGGGCACTCGCTCGACGAGAACTCCCAGCTCGGCCCGATCTCGAACGCCCCGCATTTCGCCACCCTGCAGAGCCGCATCGAGGGGCTGCGGGCCCACGGCGCGACGATCCATCAACCTGCGCAGCTGCCCGCGCTCGACGGGTTCTTCCTTTCGCCCACCGTCGCGTCGGGAGTCGACGCGTCGGTGGCGACGGCCGAGCTGTTCGGACCGCTCGTCAGTCTGCACGCCGTGGAGTCCGACGAGGACGCGCTGCGCGTTGCCAACGCCAACCCTTCGGGTCTGGACGCCTACGTGTTCGGCGGCGACCTGGATCGCGCCGTCGAGGTCGGATCCCGTGTGCTGTCCGGCGAGGTGCGCGTGAACGGTGCCAAGATCGCCGATCTCGCAGACGGTTCGGCACAGAGCTTTTGGGGCACTGCCGGAATCGGCGGTCACGCCCCCGGCGAGTCCGTCCGGGTGTTCTGCGGCGACCGCGTGGTCGGCGTCGATTCACCCGACCTCCCGCTGTAGCGATCGGCACTACTTTCGCGTCACCCCTTGACTGTGACCGGGACCACTGGTCTACTAAATGAAGTCAATTGATCCAGTCAAATGACCAATTTAACGAAAGCGGCAAATTCCATGAACTTCCCCTCCACCTCGGATACCGGGATCGTCGATGTCATCGGCGTCGGCGCCGGCTTCTCCGGCCTCTACCTCTCGCACCGGCTCACCACCGCCGGGTGGACCTTCGCGGGCTTCGAGGCCGGACCCGGCGTCGGCGGCACCTGGTTCTGGAACACCTATCCGGGCGCGCGCTGCGACGTCGAGAGCATCTACTACTCGTACTCGTTCGACGAGGCGCTCCAGCAGGAGTGGACGTGGAGTCAGCGATTCGCGCCGCAGGCCGAGATCCTCAGCTACATCAACCACGTCGCCGACCGCTTCGACCTGCGCAAGCACTTCACGTTCGATACCCGAGTGGTCGGCGCGACGTGGAACGCGGCCGACCGGCTGTGGGAGGTGCAGCTGGACAACGGCGAGACGCGCCGCGGCCGCTACCTGATCTCGGGCGCCGGCGGTCTGTCCACCCCCAAGGACTTCGACGTGCCGGGCCTCGAGAACTTCACCGGACTCCAGGTGTCCACCAGCCGCTGGAACATCGCGCTCGACGACCTGGCGGGCAAGCGTGTCGCTGTGATCGGCACCGGATCGTCAGGCGTGCAAGCCATCCCGCTGATCGCGGAGGTCGCCGAGCACGTCACGGTGTTCCAGCGCACCCCGAACTATGTGATGCCCGCGCGCAACGCCGACCTCCCCCCGGAGCAGGTCGCCGCCGTCAAGGACGGCTACCCGGCGATCCGTGAGGAATGCCGGCACTCGCCCGGCGGCATCCCCGACCGCCCCGTCACCGACAACGCCTTCGACGTCTCGGACGAGGAGCGTCGGCGGCGCTACGAGGAGGCTTACGAGCGCAGCGGCTTCCAGGGCGTCGGCGCCGAGTTCGCCGACCTCCTCACCGACGCCGAGGCGAACCGGACCGCGTCGGAATTCATCCACGACAAGATCCGTGAGATCGTCGAGGATCCGGCCACCGCCGAGCTGCTGGTGCCCAGGTATCACCCTCTCGGCGCCAAGCGCAGCGTTTTCGGTACGGACTACTACGAGACCTACAACCGGCCGAACGTGTCGTTGGTGTCGCTGCGTGACGAGCCGATCGAGACCATGACCGCGAACGCGATCGTCACCTCGAAGGGCACCTACGAGGTGGATGCGGTGGTGCTCGCGATCGGGTTCGACGCCTTCACCGGCCCGCTGTACGGGCTGGGTCTCACCGGCGCGTCCGGCAAAACGCTGCAGGAGACCTGGCACGACGGCATCCGCACCTACCTCGGATTCATGACCACGGACTTCCCCAACTTCTTCATGGTGGCCGGTCCCCTGAGCCCCGCGTTGGCGAGCAACGTGGTGGTGACCATCGAGCAGGCCGTCGACTGGATCGCCGATCTCATCGAGCACGCCCGCGACTTCGGCGCCACGCTGATCGAGGCCACCCCCGAGGCCCAGAACGACTGGGTGGACATCACCGAGGGGACCGTCGCCCAGACGCTGTAYGCCACCACCGACTCCTGGTACCGCGGCTCCAACATCGAGGGCAAACCCAACACCTTCATGGGCTATGTGGGCGGTGTGGGCAAGTACCGCCGGATGTGCACCGAGATCGCCAAGCGCGGTTACCCCGGCGTCGAGATCGACGGGGAGACACAGTCCCGCAACCTCGGCCCGATCCATCAGGAGATCTCATGAGCAGGACGGTGCACCGGCGCTATGTCGCCTTCTCCGACGCGCACTACGCCGGAAACCTGGTCGACGGTGCGTTCGCCCTGAAATTGTTCGGCGACGCCGGTACGAACCTGTCGATCGAGATCGACGGCCACGAGGGGCTGTTCGCCGGCTACTCGTCGGTCGAGTTCCTCGCCCCGGTCCGCGGCGGTGACGTCGTCGAGGCCGAGGCCCGGCTGGTGAAAAAGGGCAACCGCAGCCGCACGGTCGATTTCGAGCTCCGAGTGATCTGCCGCGGCTCCGACGACACCGGCCGCGCACAGGTCCTCGAATCGCCACTGGTCGCGGTGCGGGCTCGCGGCACCGCGGTCATCCCCGCAGACGAGACGGAGAAGTAGCCATGGAGCTGATTCACGACACCGGTTGGGCCGCACCGCCCGCCACCGTCGAAGAACCCCTGACCGGTGACATCGACTGCGATGTCGTCGTGATCGGCGGCGGCGGGGGCGGCATGTCGGCCGCCATCCGCCTCGCCGAGAAGGGCGTCGACGTGGTGCTCCTCGAGGCGCAGACCCTCGGCTGGGGCGCCAGCTCCCGCAACGCCGGATACATCACGAACTCGGTCGCCGCCGATCCGGAGCTGTTGGGTTTTCTGCTGAAGCGCGAGCGGCTGCGCGACCTCTACCGGTACGCCGAAAACGCGGTGCACTTCGCCGAGGACGCCATCACCCACTACGGGATCGACTGCGGCTACCAGCAGGAGGGCATCGTGATGGCCGCCGTGTCCAAGGGGCAGCTGCGGCACGCGCGCCGCAATGCGAAGGTCATGGCCGAGGCCGGATCGGCGGCCGAATTCGTCGAGGGCCGCGCAGCAGGCCTTCCGGACGGCTTCCTCGGCGGAGTGCGCGAGGGTGTCGGTGGCACGCTCAACCCGGGTGAGTTCGTCCTCGGTCTGCGGGCCGCGACGATCGCGTCCGGCGTGCGTGTCTACGAACGCACCCCCGCCCGCGACGTCACGGACTCCGGCGACGGTGTCACCGTCGACACACCGGACGGAAGGGTTCGGGCTCGCAAGGCGCTGCTGACCACCAACGCCAACAGCAACGGCTTGTCCATCGCGCCGAAGAATCTCGCTGGCCCGGTGTGGACCTCCCTGGTCGAGACCGAACCCGTCGCACCCGAGCGACTCGACGCCATCGGCTGGACCAGCCGCGCCCCGATGGTCACGCTGCACATGATCATCGAGAGCTACCGCGTGACCCCGCGGGGCACCATCGTGTTCGGCACCCGCCGCGTACAGACCGGGCGGAACCCACTGCCGAACCGCACCCCCGCACGGAACGTCACCGACGACCTCGTCCGCGGATTCCACGACCGCTTCCCGGGCCTGCGCGACGTCAAGCTGCAACAGTCATGGGGCGGCTGGATCGGCATGAGCTCCACGTGGCTCCCGGTCGCCGGCGAGGCCTCCGACAACGTGCTCTACTCGCTCGCCTGCAACGGCCACGGGTTCGCCCAGGCACAGTACGTGGGCCATCTCCTCGCGGACCGGGTCGGCGGCGCGCCGCTGCACGACGACCTGGCCGCGATCTGGCACGGCCGCAAGCATTTCTGGCCCAGCTTCGTCAGCGGACCCGCGCTGCACGCGGCCTGGCTCGCCGACCGCGCCTCCGACCGCCTGGCAGCCCTCACGAACTAACCATCGGCGCAAGCCACCCTCCAAGGAGAAATCATGTCCATCAAAGAACTGCTCTTCGCGGTCGCGGACATCTGGATGATCGCCGTCGGATTCACCTACGGCATCAAATTCATCCGGAACTACAAGAACTACCTGCTCGGCATCGAGTGGATCATCGTCGCGACATCGGGTTCGAACTTCCTGATCTACGGCCTCGTCAAGGCAGGTCACGACAGCCCGATGTACGCCTTCGCCTACTTCCTGGACGCCTTCTCCCGGTCCGTCGGCATCACGCTGATCCTGGTCCTGGGGCTGATGAAGGTCACCCACCGGTACAAGCCGTCCGCGGCGGTGGACATCGGCGCGTTCGCCCTCGCGGGCGTGGTGGGCTTCCTCCTCAGCCAATTCGCCGTGGAGATAGGTCTGCCCGGCAAGATCTTCTACATCGTCGTCAACGTGCTCACCACGATCTTCCTGATCTACTTCGTCAAGCGCCTCTGGGGCATCGGCGAGCGCGGGCACGCCATCTCGGCCGCCGTCGCCACCGCCTGCGGCTTCGTCATCGCCGCGACCTACGACTTCGTCCACATCCCGGGCGACGACGCGGAGCACACGATCTTCTACATCTTCGCGCTGTCCACGTGGGGCCTGCAAATGTTCACGTACTACCGCGCCTACCGAGCGTTCGACGCCTACAACAAGCGCGTCGATGCGCAGGCGGTCAGCGGCAGCGCTCCCGCTACGGCCTGAGCCGCCGGACCTTTCCTTGTGATCGAGAGTCAGGAACCGAAAAATGACAACGCACGACGTGTATGAAGAGACCACCGAGGTAGTTGTTGTCGGCGCCGGAATGTCGGGGCTGATGGCGGCCACCACGGTGGCGCCGGAGACCGACGTGGTGGTGCTCGAATCCACCGATCGCACGGGCGGACGAGTCGAGACCGTCCGTCGGGGCGACTACTGGATCAACGTCGGCACCCAGTTCACCGAGGGCACCGGCACGCTGATCGATGCCCTCGACCGGCACGGCATCGAGATGGGCTCGCTCGCAGGCAAGAGCGTCGCGCTGTACTTGAACGGCGAGGTGGTCGACACCTCGAACCCCGTCGCGCTCATGTTCCGCACGCGGATGACCATGATGGACCGTATCGGCATGGCCATCGTCGGTGCACGCATCCTCTCGGTCATGCCGTTCCTGGAGTCGCAGAGCCGTATCGCGCAACGGGTTCGCGCCAAGCTCGACACCAAGCTGGCGTCATACCTGCTGAAGGGTGTCCGGTCGGAGTTGGCCGCCGCCGTCGTGCGGTCGTGGTCGGCGCAGTGGATGGGATGCGAGGTGGAGGAGACGGCCGCCACCCAGTTCGTCACGTCGGTGGGCCTCGCGCTGGCCGACCCGGAGAAGATCCCGAACTTCTCGCTGCCGGTGGGTGGCAATCAGACGTTGACCGACGTGCTGACCGAAGATCTCGGTGGCCGGATCCGGCTGAACTCGGTGGTGCGCTCGGTGCGGCAGGACGGTGACGGCGTGGTCGTCGACTATCACGACGGCGACCGACCGGTGCGGCTGCGGGCAAAGCGCGCGATCGTGACCGCACCCGCCGATGTCGCCGAGCGAATCATCCCGGACCTCCCGCAGCAGCACCGGAATGCTTTCAACGACATCACCTACGGCCGGTACGTAATCGTCGGATTCTTCACCGACGAAGTCGGGCCGCAGCGCTGGGACGACTACTTCGCTGTCTCGACGCCGCAACTGTCGTTCCAGGCGATGTTCAACCACGCCGCGGCGATGCGGAACGGCGACGACCGTAAGCCGGGTGGAGCGCTGGCC
>NZ_JBFUHV010000205.1:0-13371 GCF_056402215.1 Rhodococcus sp. P4_B6
GTGTTGTGCCGCAGACAGCGGGAAGGGATCCGTTCGGTGCTCACGGTAGGTCGCTGGTGCGGCGTGTTCCATCAAATCACCAATCAGGGTGTTTGCGCCGCTGGGCTCACGGCGGGACGCTCGGTCCGTCTGTACAGGGGCGCCGGACAAGCCGGTGCCACTACAGTCCCTTGGAACGCCGTGCGCGAGAACACACCCTAGGTGTGTGGTGTGGGCACCCTGATTACTCTACGAGCGACTCGCTCTTCAGCCAGTCGTACGCGACATCTGCGGGATCCTCGCCGTCGATGTCGACTCGGCCGTTCAGTTCCTGCATCAAGTCGTCGGTCAGCCGCTCGGAGACCACACCCAGCAGGTCGGCGATCGCCGGATATCGATTGATGATCTCGTCCCGGACCACCGCGGTGCCGCTGTAGGGCAGGAAGAACTTGCGGTCGTCGTCGAGGACTGCGAGGTTCAGGTTCTTCACGCGACCGTCGGTGGTGTAGACCATTCCGAAGTTGCAGGGTGCGCTCTGCGCCGTGGACGTGTACACCACACCGGCATCCATCCGGGTGACGTTGCTCGACGGAACACCGCCGGGCGCGTTGAGGGGGATGCCGTAGGTTTCGAGCATCGGAACGAACCCGTCCGCACGACTGAAGAATTCGTCGTCGACGCAGAATGTCCGTTCGGATTCCGGCAAACGCGCGACGTCCGAGAGCGATGTGACGCCCAGCCGTTCGGCGGTCGGTGCCGATGCGGCGAAGGCGTACGTGTCGTTGAAGTTGGCCGGCGGCAGCCATTCGAGGTCGTGGTCGCGCTGCTCGACGTCGTGTACGCGCTGCCACAGTTCCCCGGGGTCCGAGATCGTCTCCGTCTCACCGTGGTAGTTCACCCACCCCGTGCCGGTGTACTCCCACAGGATGTCGGCGTCACCGTTGAGTTGTGCTTGCCGTGAGGACGCGGATCCCGGCGCGCCCGTGAGGTCGGTGACCTTGGCGCCCGCCGCCGCCAGGTAGGTCGCGGTGATCTTCCCGAGAAGCACCCCCTCGGTGAAGCTCTTGGACGTCACGACGAGGGAGGAATCCGCCAGTGGGCGATCGCCGCCGGGCAGGGTCGCGTCGTGGAACGTGCCCGAAGAGCTGACCAGTCCACAACCGGAGGCCACGCTCGCGGACAGCGTGACCGCGATCGCGGTCGCAGCAAGTCGAAGACGCAGCCGGTTCATGCCACTCCTCGCGGGGTTGCGACGAGCTCGACCAACCGTCCGAGCCAATCGATGATCAACGCCAGTAGTCCGACCAGGATGGCCCCGGAGATGAGCAGTTTCGGCAGGAACAGTGTGACTCCCGTCGTGATGAGCGTGCCCAGGCTTGTGGCGCCGATGAATGTGCTGAGGGTTGCCGTGCCGACGAGGATCACGAGTGCGGTCCGGACGCCGTTCAGGATCACGGGAACGGCGAGCGGCAACTCCACCTGCACCAGCGTGCGCAGACCCGAGAAGCCGATGCCTCGCGCGGCCTCGATGGTTCGTCGATCGACCTGGTCGATACCGACGATCGTGTTCTGCAGGATGGGCAGGATCGCGTAGACCACGAGCCCGACCACTGCGGTGCGGAATCCGGTGCCCAGCCACATGGTGAGCAGAACGATCAGACCCACGGCGGGCGCCGCTTGGCCGACGTTCGCGAAATTGACCACTACCGGCTTGACCGGTCTGGCCTTCTCGCGGGTGAGCACGATTCCCAGGGGAATGGCGATCAGGACGACGATGACCGTGGCGGTCAGGGTCAACGTGATGTGGTCGAGGATCGTCGTCCGGAGGTTGCTCCAGCCCAGTGACGCCTCCTCGGTCGGCGTCAGCGTGGTGGACCGATACCACAGGATGTACCCGGTACCGAAGACGACGATGAGAAGGGGTTCGAACCACACATCCATCGGCAAGCGACGAAGCCGGTTCACGGGGTCGTGCCCTCGGTGTGCGCGGTGTACGTGACGTGCCCGTCGCCGGCCCGCGCGTCGGACAGCTGTCCGCGGATGACCGCCATCACCGTCGCGATGGTGAGTGCCCCGGTCACCGCACCTCTGCTGTCGGTGACGAGGACGCCGCCCTGGCTCGCGGCCAGCATGGAGTCGAGCGCATCGTTGAGCGTGGACGACGGCGCCRCCACCGGGAGACGCGGGTCGACGTAGTCGGACACCCGATCCTTGGTGGCCACTTCGTCGAGCGACGGCCACGCTTGGGCCCGGCCGTCGCCGTCGACGACGACGATCCACGTCACGCCCTGTGCTCGAGCACGACCGATGACCTCGTCAGACGGCTCGCCGATTCTCGCGGTCACCACCGGATCGTGCTCGACATCCTTCACCCGCGACAGAGTCAGGTGGGCAAGCGTCGCACCCGACCCGACGAACTCCTCGACGAAGGGGGTGGCCGGCTTCGCCAGAATCTCCTCGGGCGTCGCGTACTGCTCGATGTGGCCGCCCTCGGAGAGGATCAGGACCTTGTCTCCGAGTTTCGTGGCCTCCTCGAAATCGTGTGTCACGATCACGATCGTCTTCCCGAGTTCGTGCTGGATTGCGATCAGTTTGTCCTGCAAGCGAACTCGAGTGATAGGATCGACCGCCCCGAACGGCTCGTCCATCAGGAGAACCGGCGGGTCCGCGGCGAGTGCACGTGCCACCCCGACCCGCTGCTGCTGCCCGCCCGACATGTCCTTGGGGAGCCGGTCCTCGAAGGTGGCGGCATCGAGTCCGACGAGATCGAGCAGATACTCGGTGCGTTCGGCGATGCGTTGCGCATTCCACCCCAGCACCCGCGGAATGGCGCCGATGTTCTTGGCCACGGACCAGTGTGGGAACAGGCCACCCGACTGGATGACATAGCCGATCGACTGCCTGAGCTTGTCCGGATCCTCGCCGGTGACGTCGCGGTCGCCGATGAAGATGCGTCCCTCGGTCGGTTCGATGAGGCGATTGATCATTTTCAGTGTGGTCGTCTTGCCGCACCCGGACGGACCGACGAATGCGACGATGTGACCGGCCTCGATATCGAGATCGAGTTTCTGCACGGCCGGCTTCGTCTGGCCACGATACTGCTTCACCACTCCGTCGAGCCGAATGGAGGCACCGGTGACCGTGCGCTCGCCGGCCACCGTATCGGCGGCGCTCCCGGTCTTCTCGTCGGTCATGACAATCCCTTCGCGATGGTGAGCCGCCCGAGGAGGACGAGCAGGCCGTCGAACACCAGGGCGATGACGACGATGAGCACGGTTCCGGTCAGTGCCATCTCCACGGAGTTCGTCCCTCCCAATCGGGACAGGCCGTTGAAGATCAGCGAGCCGAGTCCCGGCCCGAGGACGTACGCGACGATCGCGGCGACACCGACGACCATCTGAGTCGACACCCGAATCCCGGTGAGGATGACCGGCCAGGCCATGGGCAACGACACCGAGAACAGGATGCGTCGACGGGAGAGCCCGATCCCGCGTGCGGATTCGATGACCGAATCGGGAACCGAGCGCAGGCCGACGATCGCGTTGCCGATGACAGGCATTGCCGCGAAGAACGCCAGCATGATGAACGACGGCACGACTCCCAGCCCGAACGGCACGATCAGCAGGGCGAGCAATGCGAGGGACGGGATCGTCAACGCGACCCTGCTGGTGGTGAGTGTCAAGGCCGAGAAGAGCGGCAGGCGGTGCACCGCGATGGCGATGAGCACGGCGACGATGGTGCCGACCAGCACAGTTTGGAACGCGAGCGATGCGTGCTGATACGTCAGGAACCCGAGGAACTCTCCCCTTCCCTGCAGGTAGTTCCACATGTTCACGAGATTCCCCCTTGCGGCCACCGTGTTTCGGGGGCACATCGACTCCAGTACTCCGCCCGTGCCGGACGGCGACGATACCGCCCGGATACCGACGACGACCGAGTACCCAGTCTCGCCGATCGCAGACCGATCCGCAGGAAAGGGGATCGGCGTGTCCGCCAACTGCGGCGACACCGATCGACGCAGAAATCAACCGTTTTCGAAACAGTTGAAAACAGCTCGAGCCGAACACCTCGAGGCGTGATTCCGCGGCCGAATTACTGTGCCTCGAAGGGGTCACCCTCGAGTGCCTCGGACTTGCGGCCGTCCGGTCCGGCGGGCACGTCACCTTCGAGGGTGATGCGGAACAGTCGACGGTCGTCGTCGGTGACGAGGTCGTTCGGCGCGAGATGGACCGACGAACGGTTGTCCCAGAACGCGATCGACCCCGGCTCCCACTTGAACCRCACCGTGTACTCGGGGCGAGCCAGCTCTTCGTAGAACAGGCCGAGAAGGCGACGACTCTCGTGGGCCGACACACCGGCGATCTGCTGAGTGAAGCCCGGGTTGACGTAGAGGGCCTTCTCCCCCGTCTCGGGGTGCACCCGCACCACCGGGTGTTCGCTGACCAGCGGGCGCCGCTCGACACGGCGGAGGTAGTCCTCGGTGGGCGTCGAACCGGCGTCGGGCGCGAATCGGTGCACCGCACGCAGTTCGTCGGCGAGTCGCTGGATCGGCGCCGACAGACCGTCATACGCGGCGACGCCGTTGGACCACTGGGTGTCGCCGCCGTACGGGGGCAGCACCTCCGCGCGCAGAATCGACGCGAAGGGTGGGTTGACCGCAGCGGTGACGTCCGCGTGCCATCGCACCTTGTCGTAACCACCGCTGGACGCGACCCGCGATGTGAAGCGATCGCGGAAGATCGGATAGATCGTCGGATGGTTCGGGTCGGGAATCGAGTCGACGAGTGGGTGTGCCGGAGTCGGCTTCCCGAAGTACGACGCGAAACGTAGGTGCTGGTCGTGGTCGAGGAACTGTTCTCGGAAGAACACGACCTTCCACTTCAGCAGTGCGTCGCGGATCGCCTGGATTTCGTCGCCGGTCAGCTCGCGGGTCAGATCGACGCCGCGAACCTCGGCGCCGGTGTATCCGGACTGCGGGATCACAGCGAGTCGAGTTGCGGCCTGCGTCATGTGAACTCCTTCTGTGGGGACTTTCGGCAGCGGCATCGGGCGACACCGTCCACTGCGTTCGGGGCAAAGGGCGACGGGACTGAGGTTCAGGCGGTCCGGCRGATCGTGTGGGTGGCCGCGCACATCGGGCACCACGTCGCCTCACCGACGATCCACCCGTTGGTGCGTGCGAAGGCGACCGCCTCCCGACGACCGGCGACGGCGGCGTCGAAGCGGTGCTCACACAGATCACACCGCAGCATCCATCCACGCTTCCCTGAGGACCGCACCAAAATGTGAACAGTCATGTCACCCCCGTGACTTCGTCAGACTTCGTTCTCAGCATGGCACACCCTGCCCCGCGCTGAGTTGTCCCACACAGGCGCTCCGGGCCGCCGCCCGGATTCGACTCTCGTGTTCGACTCCGGGTGTGCAGTCGAGATGTAGGCGCGACACTTCTTCGCTCCCAACGGATTCAGAGCTATCGCACGCGCCGACCAGTCGCCGAATCCGCCCTCCGCAGTCCCTGCCGTGGGCACGAACCCGAGTAACCATCACGCCGATCCGAACCCTCCGCCGCATCTGCGAGGAGCATTAGCATCGTTGGTATTCAGCGGTTTCCGGTGTCTGTTCGCGCGGACGGTCCGGCGTCTCGCCGGCAGTCCCCACCCGAAACACACCAGTCATATGCAACCAACTCGCGCGGTCAATGGAGTCGATTCAGTATGTCGAACAATGAAAATGTCAACGTCGGTCGCCGGTGGAGTGCGATTGCGCGCCGCGTCGCAGCCGTGACGGCGCTCGGAGGCGTGGCACTGCTCGGCTTCGCCGCACCTGCCGCGGCGCATGTCCACGTCGACAGCGCGGAGCAGCTGTCGAAGGGCGGATACGGCCTGGTGCGCCTCATCGTTCCCACCGAGTCGGACGACGCGTCGACAATCGGTCTGTCCCTCACGGTCCCCGAGGGCGTCGACTTGACCTCGGCTCGGACGCTGCCGATTCCGGGATGGACGGCGACGGTCGAACGTGAGCAGTCGGGCGACGGGGAACGGGTGTCACGAGTCAGATGGCAGGCGACGGATCCCGCGAACGGATTGAAGGCAGCGGAATTCGGGGTGTTCACCCTGTCGGCGGGGCCGTGGCCCGAGGACGTCGACTCGGTTCCGCTACCCACTGAGCAGATCTACAGCGACGGATCGGTGGTGTCCTGGAACGAGGTTGCCGTCAACGCAGGCATCGAACCCGAACACCCGGCTCCCGTCGTCACGCTCGCCTCCGGTGGCGCGCACGGCGACGGGCACAGCGGCACACCAGATTCGGCACCGGCCGACGGTTCGTCCCATGTGGCCGCGTCCGACAGCGATTCGACAGCGTGGCTGTGGCGCACGATCGCTGTGGTCGCCCTGGTGCTCTCGCTGGGGGCGACAATCGCGGTGATCGCTCTCGTGCGTCGGGGTCATGTCCGAACCTAGCCCGCCGGTGCTCGTGCAGAACGACAACCGCCGATTCGCGGTCACGATGACGCGAGCTGTTGCGTTCTCCTGGCTACTCACGCTCTTTGCGACGGCAGCATGGTTGGCGCCACCCGCGTCGGCCCACGCCACCATCGTCTCGACCACTCCGGGCGACGGATCGCACGTCGACGTGTCGCCGGAGGTACTGGCCTTCGAGTTGAGTGAGCCGGTCACGCTGGTCGAGGGGTCGGCGCAGCTGATCGACAGCACCGGTGCCCGCCACTCGGTCGCGACCGACCGGGTCGAGGAAGGTGGCCGCCGGATCGTGTTCGTGGTCGACGGAAAGATTCCCGACGGGGCGTATCTCGCTACGGCACGGGTGATCTCCGCAGACACCCACGTGGTGTCGCTGTCGAGCAGATTCACGGTGGGCTCGGTCACCCAGTTCGGACACGCCCTCGACGCCGGTGTGACAACAACCGGAGCCGAGCAGTACCTCCGCTACCCGAGCAAGTCGGCGGTGTACCTCGGTGTCGTCCTGTCCTCGGGCCTCATGATCGCCGGCCGCTGGGTCTGGCCCACCGCCCTGGGCGACCGCCGTTTTCGCACGGTCTACCGGGTGGGAACGGCGATATTGACCGTCGGGCTGCTCGGTCGATTCATCGTGCAGGTTGCGGGGCAGTCGGGCGGGCTGGTCGACGCGTCGGCGTCGGCTGTCGCAACCGTCCTGGGTGCTCAGCTGGGTGTCGCGATCGTCGTGGCGGTGGTGCTGAACCTCGCCTGCTTCGCGTATCCGCCCGGGACTAACCGGACCGCCGACGTACTCGGGTACCTCCAGGCCGCGTCGGCGGTTGTCGCGATCACGCTCGGCGGTCACGGGGGGTCCACCGAAAGATGGCCGCTGGCGTTCATCGGCACCGCTGCGCACGTATACGCCGCCGCTGTGTGGCTCGGCGGAGTGTGCATCCTGGCTCTGGTAGTCGACGGTGCCGCGCAGCTCGAACGATGGCATCGGGTGGCCGCAGGCCATGTGGTGCTCGTGTCCGCCACAGGTCTGACCCTCGCGATCCTGCAGGTCCGTCCCATCGAGGCGCTGTTTCGCACCTCGTACGGACTGGCGCTGACCGTCAAGGTCGTACTGGTCGGGCTCGTCGTGGTCGCCGGCTACCTGACATACCGTCGGTACCGCCACGGAACGACCGACCCGGCCGGTGACCGCGGTGAGAACCCGCGGCGCTCGCGCACCGTGATCGTCGAGGCCGCTCTCGCGGTCGCGGTCCTCGCTGCGACGTCGTTGCTGTCGTCTCTCACACCCGCCAAGTACAGCTACACCACGAGTGTGCACACCGAGCTGAACTTCGGTGCGTCGGAGATCCTGGACGTCGAGATCGACTCCGTCCGCCGCGGCCCCCAAACATTGACCGTCCGGTTCCGGACCCCGGATGCTGGGTTCGCCGCGGGCGCAGCGCTGCCCGACGTGGACGTCGAACTCTCCTCGGCCGTCGCCAATGTCGCACGGATGCCGGTCGAACTCACCAGAACCGGACCCGACGGCGACGGACTCACCTGGATCAGTGACGGGGTGATCGTGCCGACCGCCGGGGAGTGGAAGGTCACGGTTCGGTTCGAGGGCACCCACGGACCCAAGCTGGCGTCCTTCGATTACGAGGCCCTCTAGAGAATCCGGCACTGTCGACCGGCCCCCGACCGTGCGTCACTCGCTCTCCGCCGCGGCCACCGGAATGTTCGCGCCCCGGAATTTCGCTTCCAGGAACTGGGCCAGTTCTGGGCTTTCCAGCGCACGTGCCAGTTCGAGCACTCGCTGGTCACCCGCCAACCTCGACGGCGCGACGAGCACATGCGCATAGGGATTCCCCGGGCCCGGTTCGATCGCGAGCGCGTCTTCCGCCGGCGTCAGACCGATGGATGCCGCGTCATCCGGATTGAGGACCACTGCGTCGTAATTTTCGTACAGCGACTGGAGGTAGTCGTCGTAGCCGAGTCCCAGGAGTGTCAGGTGCCGGAGCGAGTCCAGCACGTTCGCCTGGGTAATCGTGAGATCCACCGCCGAGGTACCCCCGAACGGGCGATCCAGCTTCACCAGCCCCGCGCTCTGCAGCAGATAGAGTCCACGCGCGAAACCGGTCGAAGTCGCGGGGAGCACGACCTGCGAGCCATGGGGAAGACTCTGCCCGGTCACCTCGTCCGCCACCAGGCCCACGTTCACCCAGCTCTCGGTGTCTTTCACGTCCTTCCATTTCGACGAGTACAGGCCGTATGGAACGACATTCACCTTCGACACAATGCTCAGATTGTCGTACGAATGCGTGCCGAGATCGGCTTCGAACGCGGGGATGTGCTGATAGAAGGAAAGGTCGCCGTCCCCGGCGGCCACCTTCCCGTTGGAATCTTCCGACGCGTCGACGAGTTCGATTTTCGCCGAGGCCGGCAGGAGATTCTCGACCGCGTACTCCAAGATCTCGCGGTCGTCACCGGCGCCGACGTAGACGACGAGCGAGTCCCCGGAACCCCCGGCGGTCTCGTAATCGACCTGTGTGTCCGACCCGCAACCAACCAACCCTGTAACGGCCGCGAGCGTGAAGGCGACGGTCGCGAGGACGCTGCGCCGGTTGAGAACCACAGTTGCGTTGACACGGCTGTGGTGACTTGCGCGTTGCATCTGACCACTCACTCCACTCTCAGAGGTTTTCGACACGGAACGACCGGCACCCAGGAACTCGGGCGCCGGGTTCCTGGGTGCACGGAAAGCTGACGACGATCTACCGACCGTTGCGGACGTCGGTACGGACTCGCGTGTTCGTCACTTGTTCGTCAGTCCTCGCTGCCATGCGGTCAGTCGCCATTCGGCACCGGTGAGCACGCCGTTGACGAGGATTCCGATGAGACCGAGGGTCAGGATGCCGGCATACATTTGCGGGGTCTGATAACGCAACGCGGCGTTGTTGATATAGATACCCAAACCCTGCGCACCACCGACGAGCTCGGCGGCGACGAGAGCCGTGAACGCGTTCGCAGCAGCCAGACGGATCCCCGGGAAGATCGCCGGGATCGCCGCCGGAAGAACCACGCGGCTGAAAATGTACACCCGCCCGGCTCCGAGTGTCCGGGCCGCATTCAGCAGGATGCGCTCCACACCCCCGACCGCTCCGACCGCGTTGATGAAGATCGGCCAGAAGCAGGCCCACACGACAATGGCCACCTTGGACTCCTCGCCGATTCCGAGGAACACGACGAAGACCGGCAAAAGCGCGAGCAGCGAAAGATTCCGGAAGAACAGCAGGAGTGGTTCAGCGAGCTTCTGGAAGATCGGGAACGATCCGACGACGATGCCGAGGGTGATGCCCGCCACGAGCGCAATGGCGAATCCGGTCAACGCACGCTCGACACTCGGCCAGATCTCGGAGCGCAACGTGCCGTCCGTAAGTCCGTCGACGAACGCCGTGGCCACATCCTGTGGCTTCGACAGATATAGTGCACTGACGTACTCGGAATCAACGATCCACCACCAGAGCACCAAAAAGGCTGACAGCCCGATGATTCCGTAGATCAATCGGTCGTATTTCACGAGCCACGGGTTGGGCGCCTTGGGCGGAGTGAGATCCTCGTCCAGCAGGTGTTCCTCGCCGCGTGCCGGCTCAGTGATCGTCGTTGCCAATGTGCACCTCCTCCCCGAGGACGCGTGCGACGCGCGACCGGATGTGCGCGAACTCCTCCGAGTTGCGGGAGTCGCTGTCCCGGGGCCGCGGAAGCTCGACGTCGAACAACGTCTTCACCTTGCCGGGTGCCCGGGTCATGACCGCGATCCGATCCGACAGGAAGATGGCCTCGTCGATCGAGTGGGTGACGAAGAGGATCGTCTTCTTCGTGTCACCGGATTCCCAGATACGCAGCAACTCGCCCTGCAGGAACTCACGCGTCTGCGCATCCAGGGCGGCGAACGGCTCGTCGAACACCAGGATGTCGGGTTCGTAAGCGAGAACGCGCGCGATCGCGACCCGCTGACGCATACCACCGGAGAGCTGGTGAGGAAGCCGGTTGGCGGCGGCTTCCAGGCCCACCGTCTTCAGCACCTTCGCTGCCCTCGCCCTGCGTTCCGCCTTGGGGACGCCGCGGATCTTGAGGCCGACCTCGACGTTCTTCTGCGCCGTCAGCCAGGGGAACAGAGCGTAACCCTGGAAGACGACGCCGACGTTCTTGTTGACGCCTTCGACTCGTTTACCGTCGACGAGAACAGCTCCGCCGTTGTGAGTCTCCAAGCCCGCGAGAATGTTCAGAAACGTCGACTTACCGCAACCACTCGGCCCGAGGAGGGAGAGAAACTCGCCGCTCTTGATCTGCAGGTCGAATCCGTCGAGGACTGCGGTGGCGTCCTTGGTCGACGTCGATCCCGGTTTCGGATAGATCTTGGCGACGCGCTTCGCCTCTATCTTCCAGTCCGTACCTTGGGCAGGGGGCGCGATCGGCCCCGCGTCCTGCTCGAATCGTTCAGCTAGCACTTGTTGAGTCATGTCGTGTGACTTCCTGTCGGGTGCGGATGGCGCCGGATCACTTTTCGAGGCCCTCGATGTCGACAAGGTGCGTCTTGAAGATCCCGTCGTTCTGCTCGTCGGTCACGATCTCAGTGTTGTCTTCCTGGGATTCCAGAAGGTCTGCGGACTTCGCGTAGGGGTTGAAGGCGTTGGTCGCAACATCTTCGGGCTTCAGATTCTCCGAGCCCGGCAGCGGCTCACCCACCTCTTCCACGAGATCCCACCACAGCTGCAGGCTCGCCTTGTCGAGCAGAGCGTTGGGTGCGTAGTGCCAGTTGGTGGTCTGCTCCACCGGATATCCCGTGGTCTTGCCGGCGATCTCCGCGGACTCCTTCGGGTGGGCGTTGGCCCAGTTGGCCGTCTTCGCGATCACGCCCACGAACGCACGCGCCGCGTCCGGGTACTTCTGCAGCCACGCGTTGCTCGCGACATACGGTGCCTGGCCACCCAGCGGGCCCCAGTCTTCGAAAGACGTGAAGGCCTGGGTGAACTTGTCCGGCTGGCTCTGCAGCACACCGACCAGCGGCGGGTGGAAGACCCCGAGGTCGACCTCGCCTCTTTCGATCGCTGGTGCAATGAGCTCGTTCTTGAGCTCGAGGAAGTTGACCTTGTTCAGATCCACACCGTTGTTCTGCAGGTATCGCTTGATCACCAGGTCTGTGCAACTGTTGGACCCGGAAAGACCAATCGTCTTGCCCTCGATGGCCTTCAGGTTCTCCTTGGTGATGTCCGAGCCCGCCTTGGTGAAGTAGGCCATGTGAGGCATGTCGGGCAGGTCGAGCATGCTCGAGGCGATGGCCGTGAACTTGAAGCCCTTCACCTTCCCGTCGATGTCGTTGTTGAACATGCCCGTCGCGATGTCGATCGCGCCCTGATCGAGCAACTGCACCGCGGGCACAGCCGTGGCAGGCCCGACGTACTCCGGACGGACCCCGGCGTTGTCCCAATACCCCAATTCGTCAGCGATCCTGACCAGCGACAGGGCGGTGGGCGAGTTGGCGAAGCGGAACGTCACCGCCCCGTCGTCATCGCTACCACTGCCGCACCCGGCCAGCACCAGCGGCGCTGCAACCAACAGCGCCGACCAGGTGGACAACTTCTTCGTCAGGCGCATGTTGCCGAAGACGCTCATGCTCGCGCCTCCCGGTGCGTGGTTCTGCCACTCACGGCATTTCCTCTCTCTCGCGGTGGATGTGGTCGTCGGTTCCCGGTTGGCCGGTCACTCCCGAGGAATAATTCGATTTAGAAGATAAAGCTCGGGCACAGGCTTTTCCTACGGATAGATTCACCATGAGCCAAGCTCCCATGACCCGAAGCAGCATGAGACCGCGTAAAACTAAGTGGTTCAATGGATATGGACTTGCTTGACCGGGCAAGAGGTGACGGAATATGAAGAATTTATTAACGATGGAGCAATAATCTTGTAGATGGGAATTGTGAATCATCCTTTCCCAGTGCAATAAGTTGATCAGCTCATGATTCACTGCATCTGAATGTCGCCCTCATCCCTGCGGGCGTGCCCTGAGACTGTGTAGCCGAAGGCTCGGCCGGCCGCCGGTGCGGGCTGCTCCGCCCCGACTATCAAGCCACGACCACACCAAGGCAGTTGGCGGCGGGCGAACTTATCGGCGGTGCGGGGATGGGCTGGGGTTTGCCCGACATCGTGTGGCTCGGCGCGGTAGACGAGGAGCGCGGGGCCGGGGAGCTCGAGACCGCGGTGTCCACTCCGCTGCCCGACTCGCACTGGCGCGCCGTTCTCAACGAGATCGCGCCCAGTACCTCCAGGTTCGTGGCCTCGCCCCGATCGTCCGTACGGCCCAATTCGAGCAGTACGTTCGCTGACTCGGCGAGTTGCGGTATCCACATCTGGGTCAACCGCAGACCTGGACCGACTAACGCGAGTCTGCATGGCGCAGGATGACACCGGCAACCACGGTCGAAAACGCGGTCGCGACCAGCACCGCGACAAGCACCGAAGTCGTGATCCAGGCAGCGAACCTGGGGCCGGGTTGCCCGTCAGGAGCGGCGACCGGCATCGGCGGCCAGTTGGTGGAGGACGGCGACCATCCGGTCCACCTCCTCGCAGGTGTTGTAGAACGACAACGACGGCCGCACCGTGCCCTCGACACCGAATCTCCGCATGATCGGTTGCGCGCAGTGATGTCCCGCGCGCACCGCGATGCCCTTCGAGTTGAGCGCCTTACCCACCTCGAGCGGCTCGTACCCGGCGAGCACGAACGAGATCACGCTCGCCTTTTCCGCCGCGGTACCGATCAGCCGCAACCCCGGAACGTTCTTCAGTTCTGCGGTGGCGTATTCGAGCAGGACATGCTCGTAACGGTTGACGTTCTCGATCCCGATCCGCTCCACGTACTCGATGGCAGCACCCAACCCCACTC
>NZ_JBFUHV010000206.1:0-13329 GCF_056402215.1 Rhodococcus sp. P4_B6
CGGCGCAGGTCCCATTCCCAGCCGCCGGGATGCGCCTCGTCGAAGTCGTTCAGATCCAGCACCAGGTCGCGCTCCGGTGAGGCGTAGAACCCGAAGTTGCCCAGATGCGCGTCCCCGCAGATCACCGGCCGGATTCCGGTCGCCGGCAGCCCGGCGAGGTCCTGGGCCATCACGATCGCGGTGCCGCGCAGAAAACCATACGGCGAAGCCGCCATCCGCCCCACCCTGACCGGTATGAGCGATTCCACCCGACCCCGGTGCGACACCCCGATCTGATCCACCACATCGGGGCGATCGTCCGGTGCGCGCCACTCGCCGAGCGCCGACCGCGGTGCCTGCTTGCGCAGGCGTTTGCCGAGCGCGTACCGCTCCGCCCGCGGCGTGGCCCGGCGGCGCAACGACGCGAACGACTGCCCGTCGATGGTGGGCACCACGATGTGCGCGTCCACGGTTACTGCGCGCCGACGTCGAGGATGGGCCGACCACCACGGCGTGCAGCTTGTCCGGGTTGGTCGCGTTGCGCATCAGACAACTCGGTCACCGTCTCTTCGCTATGAGGAGTAAGGATGCATGCAGCATATCGACGGGTACCTGACACTCGCAGCGAACGGTCGCTAGCCGTCCACCGGTTGCCGGGGCATTGCATCACGTGACGGCCGGGTGCGGTCGGAGCGGCCGTTCGCGTCGCTCGCGGCGACGCCCTGGGAGGTAAGCGCGTCATGGTGTTCGAGAGATTCTCCGATCAAGCCCGTCACGTGGTCACCCCTCGCCGCCGGCACCCACCACCAGAACCGACGTCGACACCGAACACCTGCCCGCCCCAGATCCTCGACGCCAACCGCCCCGGAGCGACAACGCTGCCCTCATCGGGTGCCACCGCCCCCGCACCGACAGCAACCTCGAGGGCCTCAGCGCACCGACGGGCCCCGCCCCGGCCGCCGGGCACATCCCATTCACCGGCGACAACGCAGAAAGTCCTCGAGGGCAGCCAGCGCCAAACCGCCTGCTCGGGCACGAAGAAGAGGATCGGCACCGACCACCTTCCTCCTGGGCCCTGCTCGACGACCCCGTCTCCACCCGGCGCTCAGATCCTCACCAACCTCGCATCCCTGCGCATCAGYGAGATGCGCGAGCAAGGGGTTCGCCGGGCTGCAGGACTCGACGATCTGCCGGTTCACCGTCGGCGAGCGACGGAGAGCCGATCCGCCTCGCCGAGCCGCTCGACCGCCGAGCCGCAGTTCACGGCCACCGCCACGTGATCCGCCGAGTCAATCACCACGAGCAACTCACCCGACCGCACGTCGGCGAATGTGTGGGCGACGGTGGCGGGCACCACGGCTCCCTCGGCCCGGATCGTCACGTGATCACCGCGCCGTAGGCCCGCGGCAGCCAGATCCGTTGCCGTCGCTGCGAGCTGGATGTTGCCGAATCGGTCGACGGTCAGCACCTCGCTGCTGAGTTCGCCCGGTACGGCGCAAATTTCGGGTGCCCTCAGGCGCGCGAGCGAGTCCGGGTCGATCGGGGGCCCGAACCGCTCCGGCGCCACACCGACGGCCAGGTGGGCGGCGGCCGGCGCGAAGATGTCTCGACCGTGGAACGTCGCGGACACCGTGCTCAACCGATAGTCGGGTGCGGCAAGCAGGTACGCGGAGCGGACCCCGCCCAGCGCCTCGGCCGCCGGTAGCAGCAATCCGTTGTCCGGGCCCACCAACACCCCGGCGTCGGTGACGACCACGATCGGGCGGCGATCGGTGCCCACGCCCGGATCGACTACCGCCAGATGCACGGAAGGCGGTAGGTACGGCACCGTCTGTGCCAGCACCGCCGCACCCCACTGGAGGCGCTGCGGCGGCACCGCATGGGTCACATCGATCATGCGCACACCCGGCGCGAAGCGGGCGATCACGCCGTGGCACGCCGCGACGAAACCGTCGGAGAGCCCGTAATCGGTGGTGAACGAGATCCAGTCGTAGCCCACGTCGTCATCCCGTCCGTTGTTCTCGGTCCGCGGTGCAGTGATCGGCCCCGGCCACTCGACAACCACGTGATCGGGAAGGATTGCCCGCGTCCAGGGAAGCAAGCGTGCGTTCGGGCCGAACGCGAAGTCCATCATGCCCCACACGAACAGGGAAGGCGTGGGCCCGAGCGCGGCCGGCACCTCTCACGCGAGGCGCTCGAGCATCGGGCAACGCGCACGCTTGCTGCTCGACGCGTGCACCGAGCGCATTCGAGCACGCCGGTTCACGGTTCCCTGGCTCGGCCGACACTCCCCCGAGGCGCCCATTGCTCTCTGCCGTGCCGTGGTGCGCAGTCCCCCTGAATAGGGGGTGCGAAGGCCCGGGTCCGAACCGAAATAGACGGCGGTTGACGTGCACCAGCGGATGCCGTCGTCGGATCGACCGAATTCGGAACACCCGCACCGGCGCGCCGACAACCCCACCCCATTTGCGATGTTCGCACGGCATGGTCTCGCCGGTGATTCAGTTCCGGTACAGCGACGCCTCGAGTGCCTGCAGCGTCCTGGCCACTCCGTGGGCGATCACATCGACCTCGGGGCATACGGCACTGTCACCGACGACGGTGATCGTGACCTGCCCCGCGTACGAGAGAGCACCGACACCCACCGCGATGTTGCCCATCAGGGCCACCACCGGGATCATCTTGCTTACGCCAGCCCCGAGAAAGAAGAGCGGGGCGGGTGGGCCGGGCACGTCGGCGACGTAGGTGTTCATCATCCGTTGACGAGGCAGCATCGTCAGCGCACTCCACCGGACGATCGGGCCGCCGACCACCGCTCCGAGGCGAGGACGGACAGCCCGCTTGCGGGTGGCGGTGTCGGCGGCTATCGCCGCCAGTCTGCGGACGGGATCGTCGATTCCGAGTGGGAGCGGCACGATCATCTGCCCGAGCACATTGCCGCGCGCCGGCCCCGGCAGTTCCCTATGCAGCGACACCGGCACCACCGCACGCAACTCCAGGTCGTCCGGCTCCCCCCGACCGCGCAGCAGCTCGCGCAGGCCACCGGCGAAGGCGGTGAGCAGAACATCATTGATCTTCGCGCCGTACCGATGAGAAATATCGTGCATCGTCCCGAGTTCGACATCGACGACCGCGAATTCACGAGCAGGACCGATTCGCCGATTCAGACTGCTCCGCGGCGCCCGCCCCTCGGCGACCATCTTCCGCGCCGATGACCACGTACCCCGAACACGGCTCACGATCATCACCGGACGCGGACACGCCGTCAGCATCCGAACGATCGCGGCCCGGCGGCGACGAAGGTTGTCGACGACAAGCTCCGTCACCGTCGGCACCGGTGCCGGGATCCACGGCTCCACAGCAGGTACCGCGCCGTGGGGTGCAGCGTCGAACAGGGCACCGAGCATGGCCACCCCGGCCGGGCCGTCGGCAATCACGTGGTGGACCCGGAGATAGATCGCGGTCCGGCGTCCCGCCGGCTCGGGTACGAACCACATCTCCCACAGCGGTCGGGACCGGACGAGCGGACGCCGACGCAACTCCTCGACCACCGCGAGAAGCCGCGCCTCGTCAGCGTGATCGGCAGGCGGGACGGCATGCACGTGGTCGCGGATATCGAAGGCGGCCGCATCCACCCACAGTGGCCGTCCCAGACCCCACCGAGGCACGAACACGATCTGCCGCAGGCGCGGCACCAGCGCCAGCCGCGCCTCGATCGACGCCTGTACCTCCTCGATCGGGAATCGGCCGTCCGTGTCGACGAGGTCGCCACCGTCGAGCAGGGCCACCAGGCCGATGTCCTGCGGCCATCCGGCCTCGTCCGGCCACAGGGTCATCACGTCCTGTGCGGTCAACCGCTCCATGAGTCTCACCCGATCCGCGCCGGAACACCCCGGAAACGACGCCGGACCCGCCCGCGCCTCCTCACTCCAGCAAACCAGATCACCCAGACCTAGGACGGTCCTTCGGAAATCGGCGACGTCGTGACGGCAGGACCCCGTCACCGGACATGTCAGCGAACCCACGCGTCGACTTTCGCGGTCGATCAGCGCCACCCCGACCGCGTGAGCGAATTCTCATGCCTGCCAGATCCGGTCGATCCCGACCCTTCACGGTTCAGCGGGCGGCACAGGCGTGCAGGAGTGGAACGCCGAGGGTGACGACACCGAGGGCGATCCCGGCGAGCGCGAGCACGGGCGGCGCCAGGGCAGGGCCCCGTCAACACCTGCCGAGCAGGGACAGCACCGATGACCTCGACGGCGTGGCGGACCGGGACATACGAAGAGAAATCTCGCTGACCCGTGCCCGGATATCCACCGTGAAGTTCAGAGACCCGGCCCTCCTGGTCAACGGCTGCGTGGACATTCGAACCGTCGCAGTCGAGGAGCAACTTTCCGTACGCTCGCCGCACCGGCGCGTCCTCGTCGAAGATCACCGGCAGCACCACATCGTCGGCCAGGTGGAACGGGAAACGAACGAGCCGGTAGACGGCCCGTACCAGCGCTCACACCCCGGCGCCCGGTCCCATGCTCCGATCGTAACGCCGCCCTGGGCCGCGTCGAGGATCCGGTCTCGCGTCCAGGCGTCGAAGGGTTGGCCGGCCGCGGCGACGCACAGTGCATGTCCGGTGTCGGTCAGCCTGAGGTTGGTGACGTGTGTCGGCTCCAACCCCAGCTCTGCGGATATCCCTTACTCGTGCCTTCTCGGAGGATGTGCTGACGCAGTTGGTCGAAGTCCACCGGTAGAACCTCGCCGAGCAACCGTGCGCCGGTCGATTCGCGGTCGTCGACGAGCGCGAGGAGGATCTGTTCGGTGCCGATGCGCTCATGGCCGAGTAGAGAAGGCTCGCGCAGGCTCTGTTCGAGGATCCGTCTGGCGTGCCGGTTGAACGGGATGTGCTCGGATCGGGCTGGCTCGCCGTAACCGGTGGTGAGCCGGCTGTCGATGACGGCCTCCGACACGTCGAACGATTCCAGCGCTCGCGCCGCTGCCCCGTCATCTTCGCGGATGAGGCCCAGCAGGATGTGCTCGGTTCCGAGATAGTCGTGGTGGTGGGCCCGGGCCGTTTCCGAGGCCAAGACGACGGTGCGCCGCGCTTGGTCGGTGAACCTCTCGAACACCGTTGCTCCCATCGGATGTGGCCGCTGCACGCGGTTACCTCATGTCCCCGTTGTGTACACCAACCGCTGGACCGGGGCGGGGTGTCTCCGTCGCCCACCCGGTGGGCCGCAGCAAGGCACAAGCGGAGGAGTACCTTGACGAGGCTGCGGGGATGCGCACGACACCCGCCTGACCAGGATAAGTAGTGTCATCGGTACTCCCCGACCCGCTACGTGAGCCTGATGATGACCCGGGAGCCGGCGGCCAGCTTCTGGGCATACGTCGTCAACTCGGGATCGGTGATCGCCGCATCCGTCGCGTCCTCCCACGCCTGCGCCACGCGACGTCTCGTCTCCTCGACCGACTTGCCCTTGCATTCGCGCTGTAAACGATCCATCACGCGTTGCAGCGTTTGTTCCACTGTGGCTTTCGCGACCTGCTCGAACTCGCGCTCGTCGAAGTCTGACACGTGTGGTCTCCGTCGTTTGAGCCCTGAGTGCGAACTCCGGCTCGGTACCTCATGGCCATGATCGACGAGACGTCGCGACGGCGATAGAGGAGATCGGCCCTGACCGCTGGTCTGTCGCCCTCGCTGCGGGTATCCGACCTCCTTCGAGGCAGGTCGGGGCAGGGTCATACCCGGCGAACCCTCCTGTCACCGAACGTAACCGGACAGCCGACTCAGCTGCTGCCGAACATGTCGCCGAACGGGTTGGACTCGCCGAGCAGACCACCGAAAGGATTCGATCCGCCGAACATGTCGCCGAACATGTCGCCGAACGGGTTGGACTCGCCCAATAGACCACCGAACGGATTGAGTTCGTTCTCGTCCTGCTGATCGTCCTGGTCATCGTCCCCGCCTCGGGGGTGCTGCCCGTTCCGATCGACCTGCACAACCCCCGACACTGCGGCGGCCGCAGCGGGTGCTGCCACCGCGGCCATCGGAAACGCGGCAAGTACTCCGACGACGACGATCTTCGCCAGCAGACGCGACAGGTCATTCTTCTTCGCTTGTTTCAGCACGGTCGTACCTTCCGTCGCGCCGAAGAGATCGTGGTAGCGGTCCATGTCCTCAACCAGGCGGGGCCGTCTTCGAAAAGGGCGAAACCGACCAAGTTGTCGTGCTCGAATCGTGGTCTCTTCAGCGTGGCTGTTGTCGGGTGCGCCGCCGGGACACGGCGCAACTTCCACTACACGCCTCAAACCCTGATCCTTCAACTCCCCATGCGGAACAGCCCGGGTCCAGCTGATCGGGCTCCCTCGCCGCCACCCGATCACCCACGCCAGTGCGTGCGGACGGCAATCGAGCGGATTTGGCGAACGAGCTCGGCTCCATCTGCGTGTCAACAGGTTCCGTTGCCATCGCACAGAGAAACAGTGAGTTTCACCTCCAGGTCGACCGGTAGCGTGCAGTCCACACAGCTACTCCGGAGGCGAACGTCGCACATTCGAGAAGGGCGTATGCCAGATTGTCGGGTCGACGACCGGAAACCGGCGGCCAGTCACCAGTGTGGGAACGAGTCTGACGAACAGGTTCTTCGCCCCCGCCTGCCACGGAAAGAGCGGCAGATCCACCGTGTCCATCAACTCATCGATTTCACGGATCCCCTCGGCACGTCCCTTGATCACCACGCTCCACGCTTCGTGCGCCGGCGCCTCGTAGCCGTCGACTTCCAGCGCAACCGGCGCATCCGACAGCGCAGCGGACACTTTGGTTCCTCTCCCGGACCTGAACACGATGGTTCCACGATCGACCGCATAATTGAGGGGAAAGATATCCGGGTGGTCGTCCACCCACACGGCGAGACGGCCAACACTCTCGGTACGAAGCAGTGCCCAACATTCGTTGACAGCAAGTTCCCTGACACTTGGCTCATTGTTTCCCATTGCCTTCGCCTCCTGTCATGGCATGAGAGGAACGGGGCCGTCGCGTTCCGGCACGGCGATCCGGCTCACCAAGAATCATCGTCGCTGTCTCGGCTCTTCGCGACGTATCCGCCCCTATCTGCTGTCGGACACACAGAGGTGCGGTGCCATACGACCTTCGGCCGGGGGGCCGGGGCGCGGTTCGTGTGCCCGACCTGATTCGACGTCCAACTCGTCCAACTCGTCCAACTCGGAAGCGCTGCATCAGCGCATCCTCGTAGCCGGACGCCGCAGGTCGGCCGCCTGCCGTGTGGCCGCCGACGCGACGTCAGGCGTTGAGCACAACCTTGAGCGCCTGCGTCTCGGCGGCCCGGCCGAACACGTCGTAGGCCTTCTCGATGTCGCCGAGGTCGAAGGTATGGCTCACGAACAGGTCGGCGGGCAGGGTATGTTCGGCGACCATCTTCAGCAGCGTCGCGGTGGTGTCGGTGTTCACCAGGCCCATCGCGATGGTGATGTTCGAGATCCACAGCGTGTCGAGCGGCAGCGGCACGCCGGCGCCGTGCACCCCGACGTTGGCGAYGTGCCCGGCGGGTCGGACGACGTCCAGACACATCTGGAAGGTCGCCGGAACCCCCACCGCCTCGATGGCGACGTCGACGCCGAGCCCATCAGTCAACGCCATCACCTGGTCCTTCCAGTCGTCGTCGCTGGACAGCACCCCGTGTGTGGCGCCGAATCGCTTCGCCTGTTCCACCCGGTTCGCGTCGAGGTCGACGGCGATCACCTTCGACGGGCCGTACAGACGCGAGGTCATGATCGCGGCCAGCCCCACCGGCCCCGCGCCGACGACCACCACGACGTCGCCGACCTTGACATGCCCGTACTGCACGCCGATCTCGTGACCGGTCGGCAGGATGTCGGACAGCATCGCACCCTCCTGCGGTGTCACCCCGTCGGGCAGCCGATACACCGACGTGTCAGCGAACGGCACTCGGACGTACTCGGCCTGCGTGCCGTTGATCAGGTGCCCGAGGATCCAGCCGATGCCGGACGCACCCTCGTCGGCCAGGCAGTGTGAGAACACCCGCTGCTTGCACATATCGCAGTGCCCGCACGCGGAAATGCAGGAGATGATGACCCGGTCGCCGACCTGTAACGAGGTGACCGCCGAGCCGACCTCGGTGATCGTCCCGACGCCCTCGTGGCCGAGGATGCGCCCGTCCTGCACCGCGGGCACGTCGCCCCCGAGGATGTGCAGGTCGGTGCCGCAGATGGTGGTGGTCTCGATCTTGACCACCACGTCCGTTGGCTTCTCAATGGTGGCGTCGGGGACGTCCTCCCACGCCTTCCGGCCGGGACCGTGGTAGATCATTGCCTTCATCGGTGGGCCTTTCGACTGTGGCCTTCTGCGGCGGGCCCTCGACGGTGACCGCCTAGGGCCGCCTCCCGTCAGCGAGCGAGACGGGGTCTCGGACGGATCGCCGGAACTGCCCACTCGCGCTCGCCGCTGCGGGAAGTGACGCGAGGCACCGAAATCACCCCGCTTGCGATCACCCAGCTTGCGGATCAATCCTATTCCGACGTACGCGCGCCGCACACCGGATCCAACGTGAACGGAATTCGCGGTTCGCTGTTCTTCTCCACAGGGATCTCCCGGCTGCAGGCCCCCGCCACGCCACCGTCCGTCGGAGGCGCCCGGCGATGCACTCGCACCGGCGCCTCGACTGCAGGTCCGCCCCCGCCGAGGAGAAGCGGCGAACCCCGTCCGGAGGCTGTCGGCGCGAGATATCGTGTGAGCCCGACACCAGGACCGCCTGTGCGGTGGTTCGCCCGGGTGCCGATCAGCGCCATGCGGGAGGTGTGGTCATGGCCGAAGATGCGACATCGTCACCGCTGGCGCCCCGCGCCCAGGCGCTGACACTGCGCATCCTGGCCCGCGACCGCGTGCGCGTCGACCACAGCGCGTCTGTCGCCGCCCACGCGCTGGCGCTCGCACCCACGGTCCCCGCCGCCGACCGGGACACACTGGTGGCCGCCGCATGGCTGCACGACATCGGCTACGCCACCGAGCTGGGCGAGACCGGGTTTCACCCGCTCGACGGCGCCCGCTACCTGCAAGCCCAGGGGTGGCCGGCCCGAGTGTGCGACCTGGTCGCTCATCACTCCGGCGCCCGGTTCGTCGCCGCCGTCATCGGCCTGGGCGAGCAACTGAGCCGGTTCGGCTTCGTCGAGGACGCAGTCTCGGAMGCGCTGACCGTCGCCGATCAGACGACCGGACCACACGGCGAGGCGGTGAGCCTGGACCAGCGACTGCGCGAGAAGCACGACCGGCACGGCCCCGACTCCGCCGCCGCCCGCGCGCAACCGCAACGCGACCCCTACCTGCGGGCCGCCGCCGACCGAGTCGAGCAACGCCTGCGGCTGCACTGAACCCGCCGCCTGGTAGCGGAGACCGGCACCGGCCCAACCCCGCCCGCCGCCCCCACGGACACGAGCCGCGATCCATGCCTACACCCGCAACTCCTCAGCCTCACCAGTAGCGCTGCCCCGCACCATCTTTTCCCGATCGGCCATCGACGTCCCGTTGCCCTGTCGAGCCCCACACCCGGCAATACGCTACCTCCACCCCATCTCCGGCGTCGCTCCCGCACACTCCCCTCCGGGCCTGCCCAGAAAGGAGCGAGGTCCGCGCGGTCAAAGATTCGGTGACACGAACCCACACGCCCAGAAGGCCACCGACCCCATGCCGCCCTATTGCACACCGCAACCACCGACATCCCAAGTATCCGCGGCCTCACCAATTCACACAGGCAGACAATGTCAGAACCTATTAATTAGTGTTAGACATATCGGCAACAGTTGAAAGCCTGCGCAGATGGGCGGCGAACCTCGATTCGACCTCGGGGGTGAGGGCGAGCCCGGTTCCGGGAACCGCGGTGTAATCGGCCAATGCGGTCGGTCGGGCCATCGGCCCGCGATCCGTCCCGGAAGGGGTGATCGGCTCCTCGTGCCCGACCCGCGCCACAACCTCGAACCCGCCGGCGGACTCCACGGTCGCGATGCCGTCGTGACCCACACCCGGACCCGGGGTTATCCGCCGTCTCCGGTACGCCTGACACCACGTCCGGGTCGACTACAGTCCATTTTCGGCGGGCCGAATTTTGGCAGATCGTCCTGTCATGTCACCGATCGACCGAAGAGGGCTCGCCGCCCAAGGTGCCGAGGTGACACCTGATGTCCAGCCCCACAGCAGGAGAGCGAAGATGAGTGAGTCCCCAAGCGAGTCCAAGGTCATCGACAACGTAACGAGGCCCCTGTACGCCACGGTCGGTGCCGGCGATGCGGCCGTCCAGGCCGTTGCCGATGCCGTCGCCGAGGTGCGCCAGCGCGCCGAGCACACCGGCACCGAGGTATCCGGGTGGTTCGAAGACGCCCGGGAGCGTGTCGGGTCACTGCCCACCGATGTGCAGGAGCGGATCGAGGCCTTCCGGCAGCGCCTCGCCGGTTTGCCCTCGGAACTGCCCGGATGGGCGCAGGTGCGGGAGGCGTTCACCGTCGAGGAGCTGCGCAAGAATTACGACGAGTACCGCAAGGGTGCCGTCGACCTGTACGCCGACCTCGCCGAGCGGGGCGCGGGGACCGTCCAACGGCTGCGCACCCGCCCGGGCGTTGACGAGCGCACCGAACCGGCCGACGACGCCGCCGACCGGATCGACGAGGCCAACGCTGCCCCCGCCGAGAAGGAGACGACCCGCTGAAACACCCCGACCCCGATCCCGATCCCGGGACCATAAGGTGGGTGGTACCGAGCCGCCCTCGCGCCGCACCTGCGCGAGGGTGGCTCCCGCACTATGGCCGCCCGCAGCGGGCCCGACGTGGCACAGGCCCGGGCAATCCACGAACGCATCGCCGGCGATCTCGACGGGCCGACCCGCGACGGACTGCTGAACCGGTCGGCCCGGCTCCCCCGGTTCGGTCTCCGCCCGGCTGGGGATGTGCAGGGATTCGGTCGAGGACGCGGCCTGTGGCCTACCCGCCTCACGTGATCGGCCGTCCCGTCAGAGTGGTGCATGGATTCGATTGGGGTGGCAGGTTCCCCGAATAATGAACACCGAGTGGGACCGAAGACCTCGCTGGAAGCGATCTTCACTATTCGGGAGGAACCCCAGTTGCCTTGGCACCTCTCAGGGCGGACCCGGTCGGTTTGGCGGTTGCCTTGGCGGCAGCGGCCTTCTTCGCGGGCGCCTTGGCGGCAGCAGCCTTCTTCACGGGCGTCTTCGCCGCAGCAGCCTTCTTCACGGGCGTCTTCGCCGCAGCAGCCTTCTTCACGGGCGTCTTCGCCGCAACAGCCTTCTTCACGGGCGTCTTCGCCGCAACAGCCTTCTTCACGGGCGTCTTCGCCGCAGCAGCCTTCTTCACGGGCGTCTTCGCCGCAGCAGCCTTCTTCACCGGCGGCACCCCGGACGGCACCGATTTGGCAGTTGCCTTGGCGGCCACGGCCTTCCTCGCGGGCGCCTTGGCCACCACGGCCTTCCTCGCGGGTGTCTTCGCGGCACCAGCAGCCTTCTTCACCGGCGGCACCCCGGACGGCACCGATTTGGCAGTTGCCTTGGCGGCCACAGCCTTCCTCGCGGGCGCCTTGGCCACCACGGCCTTCCTCGCGGGCGCCTTCGCGGCACCAGCAGCCTTCTTCACCGGCGGCACCCCGGACGGCACCGATTTGGCAGTTGCCTTGGCGGCCACAGCCTCCTTCGCGGGCGCCTTGGCCACCACGGCCTTCCTCGCGGGCGCCTTCGCGGCCGCAGTCTTCTTCACCGGCGCCACCTCAGACGGGGTCGGCTTTTCGGCAGCAGCCTCCTTCACGGGCGACGCCTGCTCCGACTCGGGGGTGGTGCTGATCTGGGGTTCCCCCTCGAGTCCGGCCTTGGCACCCTCCGATGCTTTCATCTGTTGCCGCAGCTTGCTGTTCGTCCAGGACCAGGCGCCCTCTCCTGCATCCCGAAGAACCCCGACTGCATTTCTGGCGGCGCGCGCGGCGCCGCTGATAACGTTCATGGCCAACTCAGCCAGCCTTCCGCAGTCACGGCCGCCGACGCACAGGCGGCCTCCTCGGACGTATCCATCACCGGACAGACTAACCGTGAATGGCAGTCAACGAGCGACCGGCGGATTGTGCGGTGCATATCGGTAAGTAGTGCGGCTGACACAAACCGCCGTCTTTCGCCCAGTCTGATGCACCCGTCGACATTTCGTTGACCGCGCCTCCGGTTGGGCGCGACCACCGATATCCGACACCACCCCCACCGAATACTGCGCCGACGGTCGTCGCACACCGACAACCCGTCGGTGGACGTGAGCGATGAACCAGGACTGTCGGATTCGGCGCCGACCAGTCCGCCACCGCGACCGTCCGTCGCCTGACGTCCCGACAGAAAGCAGCCAGCGATCCGGGTCACGCACCGGGCACTCGCGCACCACACGCACGGCGTGGTCTCAGGACTCGTGATTCGTGATCGTGATTCGGGGTCCCAACACCACGGCTCGAACTGATCGCCATTGAAGAGGCGATGGACACCGATGTCGTGTTCGTCGACGTCGAGGAGACGATGGTGGACAAGCACCGTGCCCGCCGCAGCCATGCCTACGGCGTACACGCTACATCCGAACGAGGTCATCGGGGAATTCGGCGAGTTCGGGGAGCGCCGATGTGCACGCGAGGACCGCGTGACGGGGCGCATCTTGTGTGTGGGCGCCCGGGCCGATCGAGGCATCCGAGTAACCAGGCAGTGCCGGTGCGCGATCACTCGAAACCTGCGCACCGAACGCACGTCTGAGACGTCGATCAGAAGGCCGCACGGCGGAACGAATGGCCCGCCGTCCGATCACCACTCGCTCTGCACGCGCCCGTTCCGACCGAGGAAGGCGGACACCCGTTCGACCTCCACCGGGTCGAGCGAGCTGCCGGTGCGTGCCCTTGCCCCACACGGTCTGGCGGAGAAAAATTGGGTACGCAGTGGCTGCGGCCGCGGGCCGTCGACGCCCGCCGGCGGTGGACCGCGACAAGTCGGCCACCGTTGCACTCACCGAGGGGACCTGTGTCCCCGCGGGAGGAGGTTACTGATGTTCATCCAAGTCATCCAGGGAAAAGTTGCCGATCAGCCGCGGCTGCGCGAATGCATGGATCGATGGAACGAGGAACTGCAACCGGGGGCCACCGGCTACCTCGGCTCCACCTCCGGCACCCGCGGCGACGGCACGTACATCGCCCTGGTTCGGTTCGACTCCGAGGAGGCGGCCCGCCGCAACAGCGAACGTCCCGAGCAGGGCACCTGGTGGGCCGAGACCGAGCGGTGTTTCGACGGCCCGGTCACCTTCATGGAC
>NZ_JBFUHV010000207.1:0-13327 GCF_056402215.1 Rhodococcus sp. P4_B6
GCGTGCGTGGCGCAGTGCCGCCCCGCCCGGTGCGACGTCCCTGCCGTCGGCGTCGAGAACACGCACGCCGAGAGCCTGCAACAAGCCGGCACCGCCGTCGGTTGACGCGCTGCCCCCGAGACCGACGATGATCTCGCGGACTCCCCCATCCAGCGCGTGCCTGACGACGGTGCCGAGTCCGAATGTACTGGCACCCAGTGGGTCCGGAGCACCGCCGGGGAGCAGGACCAGGCCTACCGCCGACGCCAGCTCCACCACCGCGGTCGAACCGCGCACCGCGTACGACGAGGTCACGGGCAGCCCCGTCGGTCCCGTCGTGTCGACCGGCACCGGGGTCCATCCCGCGGCGACGGCGGCCGCGACCGTGCCGTCGCCGCCGTCCGCCACCGGAACGCGATCGATCACCCAGGACGGTGCACCGGCGACGAGCCCGTCGGCGAGAGCGTCCGCGACCTCCGCCGCGGTGAGGGACCCCTTGAACTTGTCGGGTGCGACCAGGACACGTGTCACGGTGTCCCCTAGTCCAGCAGCATGAGGGCCGTGGGGGCGTGCTCCCAGCTCTCCGCCAGATCCTCGAACTCCGCGACGTTGTCGAGTTCGGTGCCCATCGCGATGTTGGTGACGCGCTCGAGGAAGACCTCGACCACCACCGGGACCTTGTGCTCGCGGGCGAGTTCACGGGCCTTCTCGAGCGCGCCGGCGATCTCGCCGGGCTCGGTGACCCGCAGGGCCTTGCAGCCCAGCCCCTCGGCGACCTTGACGTGGTCGACGCCGTACCCCTTCGGCACCGCGGGCAGCGTCTCGTGCTCGCTCCGCTCCTGGGTGTTGATGTTGTCGAAGCCCAGTTGCACGCAGAAGTCCATGTCGAACGCGCGCTGCGCCTGACGGATCAGCCCCAGATAGGAGTTGTTCACCACCACGTGGATGTACGGCAGGTTGAACTGCGCACCCACCGCCAGTTCTTCGATCATGAACTGGAAGTCGTAGTCGCCCGACAGCGCCACCACCGACGTCTCCGGCTCTGCGGCAACCACTCCCAGTGCCGCCGGGATGGTCCAGCCGAGCGGACCGGCCTGCCCGCAGTTGATCCAGTTGCGGGCCTTGTACACGTGCAGGAACTGGCCGCCGGCGATCTGCGAGAGTCCGATCGTGCTGACGTACCGCGTRTCACGGCCGAAGACGCGGTTCATCTCCTCGTACACCCGCTGCGGTTTGACGGGCACGTCGTCGAAGTGGGTCTTGCGTTGCATGGTCCGCTTCCGGGTGGCGCAGTCCTCCACCCAGGTGCTGCGGTCCGCCAGTGTTCCGGCGGCCTTGCGCTCCTTCGCGATGGCGACGAACTGTTCCAGCGCCGCCTTGGCATCGGAGACGATCCCGTAGTCGGGTGCGAACACGCGACCGATCTGGGTGGGCTCGATGTCGACGTGGACGAACTTGCGTCCCTTGCGGTAGGTGTCGAGGCCGCCCGTGTGCCGGTTGGCCCAGCGGTTGCCGATGCCGAGGACGAAGTCGGACGCCAGCATGGTGGCGTTGCCGTACCGGTGCGCGGTCTGCAGTCCGACCATGCCGGCCGCGAGACGGTGATCGTCCGGGATCGTGCCCCAGCCCATCAGCGTCGGCACCACCGGAACGTCCAGCAGTTCGGCCAGTTCCACGAGCAGGTCCGAGGCGTCGGCGTTGATGATGCCGCCGCCCGCGACGATCAGCGGGCGGTCGGCGGCACCCAGCATGTCGAGCGCCTTCTCCGCCTGCGCACGGGACGCGGCCGGCTTGTACACGGGCAGCGGCTGGTACGTGTCGGGATCGAACTCGATCTCCGCCAACTGCACGTCGATCGGCAGGTCGATGAGCACCGGTCCCGGCCTACCGGACCGCATGAGGTGAAATGCCTGCGCGAACGCTCCCGGAACCTGGGCCGGCTCGAGCACCGTCATCGCCATCTTCGTGACCGGGCCTGCGATCGACGCGATGTCGACGGCCTGGAAGTCTTCCTTGTGCAGGCGCGCGACCGGGGCCTGCCCGGTGATCGCGAGGATCGGGATCGAGTCCGCCATCGCCGAGTACAGGCCGGTGATCATGTCGGTGCCTGCGGGCCCGGAGGTGCCGATGCAGATCCCGATGTTCCCGGCCTTGGCCCGGGTGAATCCCTCGGCCATGTGCGAGGCACCCTCGACGTGGCGGGCGAGGACGTGCTTGATCCCGCCGTGATCACGCATAGCCGAGTAGAACGGGTTGATCGCCGCACCGGGGAGGCCGAACGCCTGGGTGGCGCCTTCGAGTTCCAGAATCTTGACCGCTGCGTCAGCGGCGCGCATACGAGGCATATCACTTCTCCATCGAGGATTACGAGTTGAAACGGGTCACTGGGAGGGGCGGCCGGACAGCCGCTCCACTCCACGCAGCAGTCCCGAATGGTCCAGGCCGCCATCACCGTTCGCACGGGCGGAGGCCATCAGCTGGGCGACGACCGCGCCGAGCGGTGTCACGACACCGGCCTCACGGGCCGCGCTGGTCACGATGCCGAGGTCCTTGTGGTGCAGGTCGATGCGGAATCCGGGTTCGAACGACCGGTCCAGCATCTTCTGCGCCTTCTGGTTGAGGACGGCCGATCCGGCCAGCCCGCCACCGAGCACCTCCACGGCGGCCGCGGTGTCGACACCGTAGGCCTCGAGGAAGATGATCGCCTCGGCGAGGAGTTGGATGTTGCCGGCGACGATCAGCTGGTTCGCGGCCTTCACCGTCTGCCCGGAGCCGTTCGGGCCCACGTGGACCACGGTCTTCCCGACGACGTCGAGGATCGGCTTCGCGGCGGCGAAGTCCTCGTCCTTGCCACCGGCCATGATCGACAGGGCCGCGTTCTTAGCGCCTGCCTCGCCACCCGATACCGGTGCGTCGATCAGCCGGAATCCACGCTCCGCCGCCTGCGCGGCGAGTGCGGTGGTGACGTCGGGCCGGATGCTGGAGAAGTCGATGATCAGGGCGCCGGCCGGGGCGTGCGCGAACACACCGTCCTCACCGGCGAGTACGGCCTGCACGTCGGGCGAGTCTGGGACCATGACGGCCACGACGTCGGCACCGGCGACGGCCTTGGCGATGGAGTCGGCCGCGGTGCCTCCGGCCTCGACGAGTGCCGCGGTGCGCTCGGGCGAGCGGTTGTATCCGACCACCTGGTGGCCGGCCTTGGTGAGATGAACGGCCATGGGGCTGCCCATGATTCCGAGTCCGATGAATGCGATTGTGCTCACGAGTCTCCTCGATTCCGTCGAAGTGTGGTGGTGTGTCAGCGGCCGGCGCGGGTCGCGCGCTGCTCGCGGGGCAGCCAGTCGAACGTGTCGGGCCGCGTCGCCTTGTATTCGAGGCCGACGTAGCCGCGGTAGCCGTGTCCGGCGAGCCTCTTCAGGTAGCCGTCGATGTCGAGGGTTCCGGTGCCGGGTTCGCCGCGCCCCGGCGCATCCGCGATCTGCACGTGCCCGATCCGGTCGGCGTAGGTGTCGATCGCGGCGCCGACGTCGTCGCCGTTGACCTCGAGGTGGTAGAGGTCCGCGAGGAGCCGGAGCGAATCGACACCGTGCTCGGCCTTCACCCGGTCGATCACGGCGATCGCCTCGGCCGCGGTCTTCAGCGGGTACGCCGGTGTGCCACTGACCGGTTCGACGAGCACGACCGCACCGATACGGTCCGCTGCCTTGCCCGCCTGGGCGAGGTTCTCGGTGGCCGTGTCGTCCTGAATCTTCGGATCCGTGCCGTCGATACGATTACCATAGAGGGCGTTGAAAGCTTTGGTGCCCAGCCGTTCTCCGATTCCGACGGTGACGTCGATGTTGTCGCGGAACGCCGACACCTGCGCCGGGTCGGACAGCAGTCCGCGATCTCCCGCCGGCATGTTGCCCGCCGCGAAGTTCAATCCGGTGAGCTGCACTCCGGCGTTCTCGATCGCGGCCACGAAGGCGTCGACGTCGCTGTCCTGCGGTACGGCGGTGTCGAACGGCCACCAGAATTCGACGGCGTCGAATCCGGCGTTCCGGGCGGCCTGCGGGCGCTGCAGGAGCGGCACGTCGGTGAGCAGGATCGAGCAGTTCAGGGTGTAGGCAATGTTGTCCATCGGCTGTTCTTTCGCTTTCGGGGTGTTCAGGAGACGGTGGTGTTGTCGGGCTCGGGCAGGCCGCGGTAGCGTCGCCAGCCGCCGTGATCGGTAATCTCGGTGAGCTCGCCGGCCTTACTCTCGAGCAGACCCGGTCGCAGCCCCACTGCGAGAACCGAACGGCCGTCGGACAGTTCGATCACGGTGAGCTCGAGTTCCTCGGGCTCCTCGGGGAGGAAGTCGGTGCGGATGTCGCCGATCGGCACGTCGTAGAGTTCGCCCTCGATCGAGGCGCCTCCGGTCTCCGTCAGGAGAAGGGCAGGAAATTCGTCGCGTACGGAGAAGAATCGGTAGTTCGGCGCGGTCCGTACCGTGCCGAGGAACGTGTGCGCAGACACGTTGTGATGCAGGTTTCCGCCACGCATCGCTCCACCGTTGCAGAACAATTCGGCCATCTTGTCAGCTCCTTCTTCCGTGGGCAGTTGCCGTCGTTTCCGGCTTGTCTGCCAGTTCGATCGCGACCTGAAGCAGTGCTTCGCGCAGTCGCTTGGTGTTGGCGTCGAGTCCTTCGCGCACCAGATCCTGGGTGACCGGCCACGGGGTGTCGCTGATGACGTCGTGATCGGTGACCAGGGCGATGCAGGTGTAGGACATGCCGAGTTCCCGGGCCAGTGCCGCTTCGGGATACGGGGTCATGCTGATCAGGTCCCAGCCCTGGGCCGCGTACCAGCGGGATTCGGCGCGAGTCGAGAACCGGGGGCCGCGGATCGCGACCATCACGCCGCCGTCGTTGACGACCCAGCCGCTCCTGCGGAGCGTCGAGACCACGGCCTGCCGTCCGCGGACGCAGAACGGGTCCGCGAAGGAGATGTGGACGTCGTCGTCGTGGAACGTGTCGTCGGTGCGACCGGTGCGGTCGACCAACTGGTCGGGGACGACGACCGATCCGACACCGATCGCCGGTCGCAGCGAGCCGGAGGGGGTGGGAGCGAGGATGGTCCGGACGCCCAGGCTGTGCAGTGCCCAGATGTTGGCGCGGGCGTTGATCCGGTGCGGCGGGATGTTGCGGTGCCGCCCGGTGCGGGTCAGGTAGGCGAGCCGGCGGCCCCCGGAGGATCCCAGGACGATGTTGTCGGAGGTGGGACCGTACGGGGTGTCGACCGAGACCTGCTCGGCGTCGTCGAGCAGACCGTGATAGCCCCAGGTACCGAGGAGCCCGACGGTGGGCTGGGTGTCAGGCATGGTGGTTCACCGTTCCTTCCGGGGTCCTGTTCACGGTCAGCGCTTCGGGCTTCTCGATCGCCGGCTGGGCCGGTGTGGTCGCGAGGTGTTCGTGCCCGGGGTGGGGGTGGGCGACGACGTCGTCCGGGTCGTCGGGCGTGACCGTCCCGTCGAGAACCGCCCGCATCTTGTCCTTGTCGAGCAGGCCCTCCCAGTTCGCGACCACGAACGTGGCCATGCAGTTGCCGAACAGGTTGGTGAAGACCCGCATGGAGTCCATCAACCGGTCGGCGCCCAGGAGCAGCGCGACTGCGGCCACGGGGAAGGCGCCGATCGCGGCGGCGGTGGCCGAGAGTGCGACGAACGCGGAGCCCGGCACGCCTGCCATGCCCTTCGAGCTGAGGATGAGGATGCCCATGATGGCGAGCTGCTCCCCGAACCCGAGGTCGACGCCCACCGCCTGCGCGAGGAACATCATCGCGAGCGACAGGTAGATGGCGGCACCGTCGAGGTTGAACGAGTAGCCGGTGGGAATCACCAGTCCGACGACGGCGCGGTCGCAGCCGGCGTTGTCGAGCTTCTTGATGATGCGGGGCATGACGGCCTCGGACGACCCCGTGCCCAGCGCGAGCATGAACTCTTCTCGGCAGTACTTGACGAACTTCCAGGGATTGACGCCGGTCAGGAGCCTGACAACGGTGGCGAGGACGACGATGAAGACCAGGGCCGCGCCATACGCCGCGAGCACCAGGATCCCGAAGGACTTGAGTGAACCGGCACCGTAGTTGCCGACGGTGTAGGCCATCGCACCGAATGCGCCGAGCGGCGCCAGGTACATGATGTAGCCGACGATGCGGAAGATGACGTGCAGCGACTGGTCGATCACGTCCATCAGGACCGGCGGGGCGGACTCGCTGTAGGACGCGAGAGCGACGCCGAAGAGGATCGAGAACAGCAGCACCTGGAGCAGGCTGTTCGTGGCGAACGCGTCGAACACGCTGGTCGGGATGATGTGCATGACGAACTCGACGCCGCCGGGCATGTGACCGCCCTGCGTCTTCTCGTCCAGCGCGGAGGTGTCCAGCGTGGCCGGGTCGATATTGAGGCCACTGCCCGGCTGCACGAGGTTGCCGACCAGCAGGCCAAGCCCCAGCGCGCAGATCGTCGCGCCCATGAACCAGAGCAGTGCTTTGGCGCCGATCTGGCCGAGCGCCTTCATGCTGCCGACCTTCGCGATGCCGGTGACGATCACCAGGAAGATCAGCGGGGCGACCACCATTTTGATGAGCTTGATGAAGCCCTCGCCCAGTGGCGCCAGGTGATGCGAAAACTCGGGGAACAGGATGCCGGTGGCGATGCCCAGGGCAATTCCGATCAGGACCTGGACGAACAGCGATCTGTACCAACGCTGCTTCTTGGGTTTTGCAGCGATTTCGACTTCAGACACGGGGCCCTCCCTCGGGGCTTGGTGTTTTCCATATTATGGAAGTTGTATTTCGTATCTCGATATAGTGAACGCCGTCACACCGCGTTTTGTCAACCGATGTAGCGAAGGAATCGGCGCGATCCGCCACAACCGCGCTATCGTCATACGGAGCGCCCTTTCCGCCTGACGGAAAGAATGGGGGGCTCCCGGGGGAGGCACCCCGAGGCAGTCAGAGGATGGAGCCAGACATGACGAACGGTCAGAACGCGGCCGGCGGCGTGCAGTCGGTCGAGCGTGCATTCGACATACTCGAGATCATGGCGAGCGCCGGCGGGTCCATCGGCGTCAGCGAACTCGCCGAACTGGCCGGACTCCCCCTCCCGACGATCCACCGGCTCATCCGCACACTGATGAACCGCGGGTACGTGCGGCAACTGCCCACCCGCCGGTACGCGCTCGGCCCCAAGCTCATTCGGCTCGGCGAGAGCGCCACGCAACTGATCGGCGCGTGGTCGCGGCCGCACCTGTCCGAACTGGTGCGAGGCACCGGCGAGACCGCGAACATGGCCGTCCTCGACGGCACCATGGCCGTCTACGTCGCGCAGGTGCCGTCCGAACACGCGATGCGCATGTTCACCGAGGTCGGCCGCCGCGTGTACCCGCACTGCACCGGTGTCGGCAAGGCCATCCTCATGCAACTGTCGAACGACGCCGTGCGCTCACTGGTCGGCCGGACCGGCATGACGACCTACACCGAGAACTCGCTGACGGACCCCGACCTGCTGATCGCCGATCTGGAACTGAGCAGGAACCGCGGATTCGCCATCGACGAGGGCGAGCAGGAGATCGGCGTCCGCTGCTTCTCGGTGCCGGTGCCGAACGCCCCGACGCCTACCGCCATCTCCGTCTCCGGGCCCGCGGCCCGCGTCACCCTCGAGTCGGCCGACCACATCGTGCCGCTGCTCAAGCGCGTCGCGAAGGAACTCGGCACCGAGTTCGACAAGAACGCGGCGCTCTAGGTGCACCCTTCCATCAACAAAGGTTGACGAGGTTCGCCTCATCAACTTAAGTTGATACCTGTGAGTGACGATCCGAACCCGGCCACCGCGTTCGCTGCCGTCGTCGCGCTGCGGCGGCAGGCCGATCAGCTCGAGCGTGACGCCGTCGCCGACGCACTGTCCGCCGGCTGGACGTGGGCGGACATCGGTCAGGCGCTCGGCGTCTCGGGTCAGGCGGCGCACAAACGCCTCGGCCCGGGGCGATCCGCCGACAAGAAGACGAGGGGACCACGATGAAATTCACCCGGGCATGGCGCGACATGCGCACGATGAAAACCCTGTTCTCCGAAACGGAGGCCGAAGCCGACCGGCTCGGCGACCGCGAGCCCGGCCTCGAACACCTGCTCCTCGCGTCGTTCGCGCTGCCGGACGGAACAACGAGCCGGGTGTTCGACCGTCTCGGATCGAACCGGGACGTGCTGCGCGAGGCGATCATTCACGTGCACGGCGAGGCCCTCGCGGCGGCAGGCATGACCGACACGGGCGCCGCCACCAGCGCGCTCAGCCGCCCCCGCACCGGTCCGCTGCGGCTGACCGAACCGGCCCAGGGCGCGTTCCGCAACGCGGTGGCTCTCGCGAAATCGGAGCGCAGACCGATCGTCGGCGCCGACATCGTCGCGGCCGTGGCCACGATCACCCACGGCACCGCGGCGCGGGCACTGGAATCGCTGGGGTTCGTCCGGTCCGCAGTCGTCGACGCCGCGCGGTCGGAGCCGGCACGATGACCGGACAGCCCAGGATCGGTGTTCGCCGTCTGCGCGGATAGGCTCGACACGTGGTTCTTCCCAGCGCGACTTCGGTGTCACCGGCAGATGTTCTCGGTTCGATGCGGGACGTCATCGACGGTCCCCTGCCCGACATCGCCGTCCGCTTCTCCAAGTTCCTCGCCGACATCTGGCCGCACACCGCGCTGGTGATCTTCACCCGGGAATGCACGGGGCGTCCCCGCAAGGTCAGCGGYGACCCCGCGGTGGTCGAACGGGTCACCATCGCCGAATTGGACGCGTTGCGCACCCGCATGACGGAAGGCACGCCGTTCGACGACCAGACCGTGGTGGCCGGCTCGAAGCGGAAGGTCTGGGCGCTGCTCGACGCGACCGGAACCCTCCTCGTCGTTCTGCCGAAGCCGCGGCAGCAGATTCGGGAGGTCCCGCTGGTGGCGGGCGCCTTCGGTGTCGTCGCCGTGTCGATCCGGCATCAGGTCGCGCAGGCCAGCCCGGCGTACCTGGCGGAGTCGCGGGCCGCGTCGAGCGAGCGGGCCAGGACCATCGTGGAGTTGACGGACCTGCACGCCGCGACACTCGAATCCATCCTGTCGACACTGCGGTCCAAGGACCTCGACGACCGTCGGTCGCGGATCACGGCGAGCGAGACGGCGTCGTCGGCGCTGATCACTCTGCGGTCAGCGGGCGAGTCCGACCGCATCCTCGCGGAGGAAGCCGTCACGACGGCGTTCGCCCGGTTGCAGGGCGAACTGCGACCGCTGCTGCAGCACCGGCCCGTGCGCGTCGACTACGTCGATCCGCCGGTGGACGGTCGCGCGCTGCCCGGTGAGGTGGCCAGCGCCGCGCGCGCGGTCGTGCGCAGCGCCGTCCTGGCGTTCGCGACCCAGTCCACCCTCGAGCGCATCCGCATCGCCTGGGACTGYGACGGCTCCAACCTCCTGGTCGAGGTACGCGACGACGCCGAGGGCGGACTCGACACCGACGCACTGGTGCGGCAACTCTCCGGCCGGGTGCACACGCTCGGTGGCCGGATCGACGTCGAGTCGGTCGACGGGTGGGGGTCCCGGGTGGCGGTCGCGATCCCCCTCGACGTCCCCGCGGCCCGACCGGACGAACAGCAACTCGGCGACCTCAACCCCCGCGAACTCGAGGTCCTTGGCCACCTGGCCACGGGCAAGAGGAACAAGGCGATCGCCGACAGCCTCGGCATCAGTGAGAGCACGGTCAAGTTCCACGTCGCGGGTGTGCTGAAGAAACTCGGGGTGGCGTCCCGGGGCGAGGCGGGCGCGATCGCCCTCGAGGCCGGCGTCCGCGCCGATACCACCGGCAGGCACTGACCCCAGGTGAGTGGCGCGGTGTGTGGGAGCACGCTGTGCCACTCACCTCAGGTGATGCGGTCGGGGTGGGTGTAGAGGTTCATGGTGGTGCCGCGCAGGAACCCGATCAGGGTCAGGCCGGTGTCGTGGGCGAGGTCGATCGCCAGCGACGACGGCGCGGACACCGCCGCCAGGATCGGAATCCCGGCCATCACCGCCTTCTGCGCCAACTCGAACGACGCCCGACCGCTGACGAGCAGCACCGTTCCACGCAGCGGAACCCGGTCCTGCTCGGTGGCCCACCCGATCAGCTTGTCGACCGCGTTGTGCCGGCCGACGTCCTCCCTGACCGCGAGCAGTTCCCCCGTGCGGGTGAACAACCCCGCCGCATGCAGACCCCCGGTGGTGTCGAACACCTTCTGCGCGGCCCGCAACCGGTCGGGGAGTTCCACGATGGTGGCCGAATCGACCCGCACCGTGTCCGCCGCCGGGGAATGCTTCGTGCGTTGCCGGATCGCGTCCAGGGACGCCTTCCCACACACCCCGCACGAGGAGGTGGTGTAGAAGTTGCGTTCGATCCCCATGTCGGGCAGGAACACCCCGGGTGCGAGATCCACGTCGAGGACGTTGTAGGTGTTGACACCGTGCTCGTCGACGCTGTTGCAGTACCGGATCGACGCAACATCCGCGCGGCCGGCGATGATGCCCTCCGTCAGCAAAAACCCCTGCGCCAACTCCACATCCGAACCCGGGGTCCGCATCGTCACCGCCAACGGTGTCCCGTTCACCCGGATCTCCAGGGGTTCCTCCACCACCACGGTGTCCGGCCGGGTCGAGTGCCGGGTGTCGGTGATCCGGGTGACCGGGGTCCGGGTCGTCACCCGCCCCACCGGTCAGCCCCGCCCTTCGAGGCGGATCGTGACCGCCTTCGACACCGGCGTGTTCGACTTTTTCGCGACGTGATCGAGCGGGATCAGCGGATTCGTCTCCGGATAATAGGCGGCCACATTCCCGACCGGGGTCGGGTAGGGCACCAACCGGAAATCCTCCGCCCGCCGCTCCTGCACCGTCCCGTCCGGGGTTTCCCATTCCGAGACCAGGTCCACCCGATCCCCATCGGCGTACCCGAGGGCGGTGATGTCGAGTTCGTTGATGAACAGCACCCGCCGGCCGCCCTTCACACCGCGGTAGCGGTCGTCGAGACCGTAGATGGTGGTGTTGTACTGATCGTGCGAGCGCATGGTCTGCAGGATCAGCCTGCCTTCCGGCACCGGCACCCAGGACAGGTCGTTGACGACGAAATTCGCCTTCCCCGTGTCGGTGTCGAAGCGGCGCTCGTCGCGGGGTGGGTGCGGSARYCCGAAYCCGTCSGGYYSGCGSACCTTGGTGTTGAARTCCTCGAACCCSGGGATCACCCGGGCAATGGAATCGCGGATSCGGTCGTAGTCGGCCGAAAATTCCGCCCACGGCACCGCATGCTCCGGCCCGAACAACGCCTGCGCGATCCCGCASACGATSGMSACCTCRCTGCGCAACTGCTCGCTCGCGGGGGTGAGGCYGCCGCGGGASAGGTGCACCATCGACATCGAATCCTCGACCGTCACCTGCTGCTTGCGACCGTTTTGGASGTCCTTGTCGGTGCGCCCGAGCGAGGGCAGGATCAGCGCGGCCTGCCCGGTGACGAGGTGCGAGCGGTTCAGTTTCGTCGACACCTGCACCGTCAACGCACAGTTGCGTAGCGCGGCCTCGGTGGTCTCGGTGTCCGGGGTCGCGGAGACGAAGTTGCCGCCCATCCCGATGAACACCGACGCCGTCCCGTCCCGCATCGCCCTGATCGAATCGACGGCATCGAGGCCGTGCGTGCGCGGGGACCGGATCCCGAACTCCGCATCCAACGCGGCCAGGAACGCTTCGGGCATCTTCTCCCAGATGCCCATCGTCCGGTCGCCCTGGACGTTGGAGTGCCCGCGCACCGGGCACACCCCGGCCCCGGGTTTGCCGATCATCCCCTGCAGCAGCAGCAGGTTCACCGCGTCCTGGATGGTCGCCACCCCATGGGTCTGCTGCGTGAGGCCCATCGCCCAGCAGATGATGGTCTTCTTCGATCCGATCAACGCGTCCGCCGTGGCCCGGATCTGGTCGAGCGTCAACCCGGTCGCCGCCACCACCGTCCCCAGATCGACCCGCCGCAGGTGTGCCGCGCACTCCTCGAACCCGGCGGTGTGCCGGTCGATGAACTCCCGGTCCAGGACGGTGCCCGGTGCCGCGTCTTCGGCCTCAAGCAGCAACCGGCCCAAACCCTGGAACAGGGCCTGRTCGCCGCCGATCCGGATCTGCAGGAACTCGTCCGCAATGGCCACSCCGTCACCGACGACGCCGTGCACCTTCTGCGGGTCCTTGAACCGCAACAACCCCGCCTCCGGCARCGGGTTGATCGCGATCACCCTCGCCCCATTCGCCTTCGCCTTCTCCARSGTSGASAGCATCCGSGGRTGATTCGTSCCCGGRTTCTGGCCGGCGATCAGGATCAGATCSGCGTTCTCSAKGTCGGGGACCGACACCGACCCCTTCCCGATCCCGATCGTCTCCACCAACGCACTACCCGAGGATTCGTGGCACATGTTYGAACAATCCGGCAGGTTGTTCGTCCCGAACGCCCGGATCATCAACTGATACACGAACGCCGCCTCATTACTGGTGCGCCCGGAGGTGTAGAACACCGCCTCGTCCGGCGATCCCAGACCCCGCAGYTCCCCSGCGATCAACGCGAACGCCGCATCCCACCCGATCGGCTCGTAATGCGTGGCCCCCGGCAGCAACACCATCGGATGCGTCAGYCGGCCCTGCTGCCCCAACCAGAACTCGGTCCGGCCCARCAACTCCGCCACCGAATGCTGGGCGAAGAACTCCGGGGTCACCGTCCGGGTCGTSGCCTCCTCCGCGACCGCCTTCGCCCCGTTCTCACAGAACTCCGCATGCTTACGGTGCCCCGGAGTCTCCGGCCACGCACACCCCGGACAGTCGAACCCGTGCCGCTGATTCAGCCGGAAGAAGGTCCGCGCCGTGCGCACCGGACCCATCTGCTCCAAACCACGCTTGAGCGACACCAACACCGCAGGAACACCCGCCGCATAGGACTTCTCGTGCGTGACGACGACATCATCCTCGTCGAAGGTGTACCTGTCGGTGGCCTCGGGGCGGTCGGTGGTGTCGGTCATCGAATCAGCGTCCTCAGGGTGTGCCGGTGTTTCTCAGCGTTCTCGGTGTTTCTCAGTGTCGTTCTCGGTGTTTCTCAGTGTCGTTCTCGGTGTTTCTCGGTGTTTCTCAGTGTTTCTCAGTGTCCTCGGGCAATCCACTCGGCGAGATGCGGGGCCTCGGTACCGATCGTGGTCCCGTCCCCGTGCCCGGTATGGACGAGCGTGTCCTCGGGCAACGCGAACAACCGGTCCCGGATCGACCCGATGATCGTCGGGWAATCCGAGAACGACCGACCCGTGGCG
>NZ_JBFUHV010000208.1:0-13280 GCF_056402215.1 Rhodococcus sp. P4_B6
AAAAGAAGCCGGGACCTCCGGCACGATCTGCCGGCGGGACTCGATGACCGGACGACGCGGAACAGCCGGGGGACACGATGTTGCACCTGCGAGTGATCTGTCCGGCCGAGCACACCGAGGACGTCCTCGGTGTGCTCGCCGCGGAACCCGGCGCGACCCACGTGGTGGTGCTGCGCGACGCCGCGATCGACCCCGCCGGTGACGCGATCCAGACCGATGTGGCCCGCGAGTCCGCGAATGACGTGATCGACGCGCTCGAGGCCCTGGGAATCGATCGCACCGGCGCGATCACGGTGGAGCCCGTCGACACGGTGCTCTCGAAGTCCGCACACGAGGCGGAGAAGGCGGCCCCGGGCGATCCCGCGGACAGCGTCGTGTGGGAGGAACTGGTCAGCCGGACGCGCGAGGAGTCGACGCTCAACGGCACCTTCCTCGCGTTCCTCACCATCGCGTGCCTGCTGGCCGCGGTGGGTGTGGTGACCGACTCGCCGATCACCGTCGTCGGGGCCATGGTGGTGGGACCGGAGTTCGGACCGCTCGCCGCGCTCGCCGTCGCCCTGATGCGGCGCAAGCTGGGGCTGGCGCGGCGGTCGCTGATCGCCCTGCTGTTCGGTTTCCCGTTCGCGATGGCGGCGACGCTGGTCGCGACCCTGCTGATGGAGCAGGTCGGCTGGATGGAGTTCGAGAGCATCGAGTCCCTCGACCAGGTCGACTTCATCTACCGGGTCGGACCGCTGTCGCTGATCGTCGCGCTCCTCGCCGGCGCGGCGGGCATGCTCGCGCTCGTGTCCTCGAAGTCGGCGGCGCTCGTCGGCGTCTTCATCTCCGTCACCACCGTTCCGGCCGCCGGATTCGCCGTCGTCGCGGTCACCGTGGGCGAATGGCGCGTCGCGGCACTGGCGGCGCTGCAACTCGGGGTCAACATGGTGGGCATCGTCGTCGCCGGCGTCCTGGTCGTGGCGCTGCGACTCCGCAGCGGCGGCGATCCCCGCCGGCTGCTCGAGCAGGCGCGGAAAGAACGCTCCGTGGCGCAGCGGCGGAGGGCCTGATGAGCGTCTCGCCGCACGACGGCGCGGGCTACGACGAACTGTTCGACCACGACGGCGGCCTCCGGGAACCGTGGGCGGAGTTGGCCCAGGACTTCACGGACGGCGGGCCGGACTCCGTCCGCCGCCTGCAGTCCCGCATCCGGTTGCTCGTCGACAACCACGGGATCACCTACAACCCCCTCGACGGTTCGGACGCGCCGATCGCACCGCCACGATGGGAGATCGACGCCGTCCCGCTGATCGTCGCGGCCGAGGAGTGGGAGCAGCTGGCGGCGGGCTTCGTGCAGCGCTCCCGGCTTCTCGACGCGGTACTCGCGGACCTGTACGGACCGATGACCCTCGTCCGGAGCGGCGCCGTCCCGGCCCGCACGGTGTTCGGGCACCCCGGCTACGTCCGTGCGGCGCACGGCATCACGGTGCCGGGCCGCCACCAGCTGTTCCTGCACGGACTCGACGTCGGCCGCGGGGCGGACGGCACGTTCCACGCGCTGCGCGACCACACGCAGTCCCCGGCGGGCGCCGGCTACGCGATGGCGGACCGCCGCGTCATCGCACGGGCGATGCCCGGTATCTACGAGACGGTCGGACCGCGCCCGCTGTCCTCGTTCGCCCAGTCGATGCGGCTCGCGGCGATCGACGCCGCTCCCGCGGGCACCGAGGACCCGCTCGTCGTCGTCCTCAGCCCCCGCACCCGGTCCGAGGCCGCATTCGATCAGGCGTATCTGGCGACGGTCCTCGGCTTCCCGCTCGTGGAGAGTGCCGACCTGGTGGTCCGCGACGGCCACGTGTGGATGCGGTCCCTCGGCAGTCTGGAACGCGTCGACGTCATCGTCCGGCGGGTGGACGCCGACCTCGCCGACCCCCTCGACCTGCGCCCCGGCTCCCGGTCCGGGGTGGTCGGTCTCGTCGAGGTGCTGCGGCGGGGCGCGGTGACCGTCGTCAACACCCTCGGCAGCGGAATCCTCGAGAACCCCGCCCTCACCCGGTTGCTTCCGGACCTGTGCCGACGGCTGCTCGACGAGGATCTGCTGCTGCCGTCGGTTCCGAGCTTCTGGGGCGGCGACCGGTCGGAGCTGTCGCACATCCTCTCGAACGCCTCGTCGATGGTGCTGCGCGCGGTGCACGGGGGTGCGCCGATCGTGCCCGCCGACCTCGGTGCCGCCGACCGGGACACCCTGCTGGACCGGGTGCGGGCCGAACCCGGGCGGTGGGTCGGGCAGATCGTCCCGGACCCCTCGTACGCACCCGCCGCCGGTGGATCCGGGGACGTCGTGCTCGCACCGGTCGGGATGCGGCTGTTCAGCGTCGCGCAGCAGGTGGGATTCACGCCGATGGCCGGCGGTCTCGGCACGTCCCTCGTTCCCGGGGCCGAGCGCGGGGACCGGCGCCACGCCGGGGCGAAGGACGTGTGGATCCGGCTGGCCCAGCGCACGGCGTCCACCGACCCGGGCGACGGCGCCGAGCGGGACGGGGAGACCCTGCCCACGTATGCGGCGACGACGTCCGACCTGATGACGTCGCCGCGCGCGCTGACCGAACTGTTCTGGATGGGCCGGTTCGCGGAGCGCGCCGAGGGTGCGGCCCGGCTGATGATCGCCGTGGGGGAGAAGTACCGCGACTACCGCCTGCGACCGTGGCTGGCGGGCGGCGGAAGCCTCCCGATCCTGCTGAACACGGTCCTGCGGGTCGCCGACGCCGGGAACCGCGCCGTGGCCGACTCGGGTTCCGATCCGGTCACCGACCAGCGGCGGGTGCGCTCCGAGTTCCGCTCGCTGACGGCGGACCCGGACCGGGACGGGTCGCTCGCCCACGCGGTGCGCGGCGTCGAGCAGGCCGCGCGGGCCGTGCGCGGGCAACTGTCGAACGACATCTGGGCCGTCCTCAGCTCCGTCGAACGCGCGCTCGGACAGGTCGCGGCCGACACCGTCGACGACGGGTCCGCGCTGTTCGAGGCGCAGTCCGCGGTGCTCGGCGGCATGCTCGCGCTGTCCGGGGTCGCCGCGGAGTCGCTGGTTCGCGACACCGGCTGGCACGTCATGGACATCGGCAAACGGATCGAGAGGGCATCCACCTTGATCGCGCTGGTGGACTCCACCCTCGGGCGGAGGACGGATCCCGCGACCGAACGGGCGGTGATCGAATCGCTTCTCGTCGCCACCGAGAGTTCCGTGGTCTACCGCCGCCGCAACCGCAGTATCCGCCCGGCGGCCGTCGCCGAGTTGCTGCTGTTCGACGTGAAGAACCCGCGGTCGCTGGCGTTCCAACTGGAGGCGCTGCGCACGAATCTGGCCGCACTGCCGGACGCCTCGGGTGCGTCCCGTGCGGAGCGGCTCGCCGAGGACATGGTCAACACCGTGCGGCGCGTCGACCCCGTCCGACTCGAATCGGTCGACGCGGGCGGGTCCCGGAAGGAGCTGGGCGAGCTGACGACCACGATGCGCGCACTGCTGAGCGAACTGTCCGACGTGATGCTGAAGGGTCAGCTGTCGCTGCCCGGCGGCACCCAGCCGCTGTGGGGCAGCGGCACCTCGTGGAGCACCTCCCCGGGCGGAGTCTCTGCATGACCGACACGACGCCCCGCACGGACCCGGCAGCGGAACGTCCGGTTCTGCGCAGATACAAGATCACCCACCGCACGACGTACACCTACTCGGGGCCGGTGACCTCGTCGTACGGCCGGGGTTACCTCCTGCCGCGCGACACCGAGGAACAGCGGTGCGTCGCTTCCGTCGTCGACATCACACCGCCGCCCGCAGACCGCTCCACCGGGTCGGACGTGTACGGCAACCGGGACCTGTACTTCCAGGTGAGCACGCCGCACGAGGAACTGGTGGTGGCGGCCGAATCCGAGATCGAGGTCTACGGACCGGACAAGGCGAGGCTCGCCGCCGCACCGGCGAACGCGCCGTGGGAGCTGTCCCGGCCCGTGGGCACCGAGGGCGCGATGGCGCAGGAGTTCGTGCTCGACCTCGATCCCCCCGAGATCGGCGACGCGGTCCGCGAGTACGCGGCACCGAGTTTCCCGCCGGAACGGCCCCTCGTCGACGCGGTGGTCGATCTCACGACCCGCATCCACCGCGACTTCGAGTACAAGTCGGGGTCGACGTCGGTCTCGACGCGGGTCGCGGAGGTGCTGGAGAAGCGGTCGGGCGTCTGCCAGGACTTCGCCCGGCTCGCCATCGCCTGCCTGCGCTCACGCGGACTCGCGGCCCGGTACGTGTCCGGGTACCTGGCGACGCAGCCGCCGCCCGGCAAGGAACGGATGATCGGAGTCGACGCGACGCACGCCTGGGCCGCGGTGTGGATGCCGGGGGACCGGTGGCTGGCCTTCGACCCCACCAACGACCAGCTCGTCGACGAGCGGTACACGGTGGTCGCGTGGGGCCGGGACTAYGCCGACGTGCCGCCGCTGCGCGGTGTCATATACACAGAGGCACGAAACAGCACCATTGCGGTGTCGGTTGACGTGGCGCCGATGGAAGTACTCGCACCGGATCAGCCGAAATGCTGAAATTCATCGGGGCTTCCGGAGGAGGACTCGATGATCCGTGTCACTAGCAGGTAAGTTGGTCCGCGATGACTGCAATACTGGCAGACCCCGTTTCAGAGGTAGTTGCCGCAGCCGAGAAGCTGCTCACCCGTCGCACAGGGGCACCCGTGACACTGGTGGATCCCGTGGATCTCGGCGGTAGTGGCCGCACCATCGTGCTCCGTGTGCGGGTGGCGGAGAATCCGTTCTCCCTCCCCCGGACGTTGGTGATCAAGCAGGTCCGCGAGGAGTCCGGTGTGTCCGGCGCGCGGGCCGTCGATCCCGACGACCTGTCCGGCGACAGCCGCAGCGCCTTCCTCCGCGAGGCCGTCTCGTACCAGTTCGCCACGGCGCTGGCGACGGACAGCCGCCCCGGAGCCGAACTGCTCGCATCCGACCTCGAAGCCCGGCTCCTCGTGCTCAGCGACCTCGGGGACGCCACCCCGATCAGCGCGCTGCTCGAGCACTCCGATTCCGACACCGTCACCAACACCCTGATGGCCATGGCCCAGGCGCTCGGCCGCATGCACGCGGCCACCGTGGGCCGCGAAGAAGACTTCACCGCGCTGCTGCGCCGCGCCGAGGTGGCGCACTGCGACGACACCGTGGCCGAGCAGGTCGAGCGTGCGGTGCCCGCCGTGCCCGGTCTGCTGTCCGACATTCTCCGTGTCGACGTCTCGCCGGAGCTGACCGAGCAGGTGGCGCGGGCCGCGAAGCTGTTCGAGAGCGGGCGGTTCCGGGCGTTCAGCCCGTCGGACCTGTGCCCGGACAACATCATCGTCAACGACGAGGGCGTCCGGTTCCTCGACTACGAGTGGGGCGGGTTCCGCGACGCGATGCTCGACATCGCGTACGCGCTGGTCTCGTTCCCGGGTTGCCTGTGCAGCATCGAACTGTCCGAGGACCGCACCCAGGCGATGATCGAGGCCTGGCGGGCGGAGGTCGTGGGGATGTGGCCCGCGCTCGCCGACGACAACGTGCTCGCCGCCCGCATGGTCGAGGCGCAACTGATCTGGGTGTGGCTCAGCACCTACCTGTTCCTGCCGGACAACCACACCCGGATCGCCGCCGTCCGCGAGCATCACCTGTCGGTGCCGCGGTCCGAGGCGCTGACCCAGCGCTGGGACAAGCTGGCCCGTTCGGCGGATCACGCGGGGAACACGGTGGTCGCCCACGACGCCCGCGTCATCGCCGACAAGATCCGGGGACTGTCCGTCGGCTGACGCGAGGTCCGGCCGGACTGGGTCGGACGGTGCGGGTTCCAGTAGCGTCGAACTTGTGAGCGATCTTTTCGGTTCGGATGTCGGCGAGGACGAGTCGGCGGGCCTGTTCGAGACGGCGCAGCCGGACGAGGCGGCGGCTCCGCGCTCGGTTCCCGGTCCGGTGCCGGTCGACCACCGCGCACCGCTGGCGGTGCGCATGCGTCCCCGCACGCTCGGCGAGGTGGTCGGGCAGCAGCATCTCCTCGGCCCCGGTGCGCCGCTGCGGCGGCTCGTGGAGGGGTCGGGGGCGGCGTCCGTGCTGCTGTACGGTCCGCCCGGCACCGGCAAGACCACGCTGGCGTCGCTGATCTCCGGTGCCACCGGGCGCCGCTTCGAGGCGCTGTCCGCGCTGTCCGCCGGTGTCAAGGAAGTGCGTGGCGTCATCGAACTCGCTCGCCGACGGCTCCTCGCGGGCGAGCAGACGGTGCTGTTCATCGACGAGGTGCACCGCTTCTCCAAGACCCAGCAGGACGCACTGCTGGCGGCGGTGGAGAACCGGATCGTGCTGCTCGTGGCCGCCACCACCGAGAATCCGTCGTTCTCCGTGGTGTCCCCGCTGCTGTCCCGCTCGCTGGTCCTGCAACTGCAGTCGCTGACGGCGGACGACATCGAGAACCTCCTCGAGCGGGCGCGCACCGACGAGCGGGGTCTCGGCGGGGACATCGAGATCGCCGGCGACGCGATGGACCATCTGGTGCGCCTCGCGGCCGGTGACGCCCGGCGGGCGCTCACCGCGCTCGAGGCGGCGGCGGGCGCGGCGCTCGACCAGGCCGGTGACGCGGACCGTCCGGTGCTGCTGAACCTCGCGACGGTGGAGGCCAGCGTCGACAAGGCCGCCGTCCGCTACGACCGCGACGGCGACCAGCACTACGACGTGATCAGTGCGTTCATCAAGTCGATCCGCGGTTCGGACGTCGACGCCGCCCTGCACTATCTGGCGCGGATGCTGACCGCGGGCGAGGACCCCCGCTTCATTGCGCGGCGGCTGGTCGTCCATGCCAGCGAGGACATCGGGATGGCCGACCCCACCGCGTTGCAGACCGCGACCGCCGCCGCGCAGGCGGTGCAGCTGATCGGGATGCCGGAGGCCCGCCTCGCCCTCGCCCAGGCCACCATCCACCTCGCGACCGCGCCGAAGTCGGGGGCCGTCATCGCCGCGCTCGGCGCCGCGATGGCGGACGTCGCGGCGGGAAACGCCGGGCTCGTTCCACCGCACCTGCGCGACGGCCACTACGCGGGGGCGGCCAAGCTCGGCAACGCCGTCGGCTACCGATATCCCCACGACCACCCGGACGGGGTACTGGCGCAGCAGTATCCGCCCGACGAGCTCGTCGGCGTCGACTACTACCAGCCCACCACCCACGGCGGCGAGCGTGACATCGCGGGGCGCGTGGACAAACTGCGGGCCATCGTCCGCGGCACGAACCGTCAGGGTGGCCGGTTAAGCTGAATGTTGCCGAACCGCCGGGTGTGCCCAGCCACCCGGCGACCGTAGTTGCCCTCGAGACAGACAATAAGGATCACTGACGTGCAGACCCACGAGATTCGCCGGCGCTTCCTCGACCATTTCGTCAAGGCGGCCCACACCGAGGTACCCAGCGCCTCGCTGATTCTCGACGATCCGAACCTGCTGTTCGTCAACGCCGGAATGGTGCAGTTCGTGCCGTTCTTCCTCGGCCAGCAGACGCCGCCGTACCCGAGGGCGACCAGTGTCCAGAAGTGTGTGCGCACCCTCGATATCGAGAATGTGGGCATCACCACACGGCACAACACGTTCTTCCAGATGGCCGGCAACTTCTCCTTCGGCGACTACTTCAAGCGCGACGCGATCAAGCACGCGTGGTCGCTGCTGACCTCCGGCGTCGACGACGGCGGCTACGGGTTCGACCCGGAGCGGATCTGGGTGACGGTCTACCTCGACGACGACGAGGCCCGCGACATCTGGCGCGACGAGGTCGGCGTTCCCGAGAGCCGGATCCAGCGCCGCGGCATGGCCGACAACTACTGGTCCATGGGCATCCCCGGGCCCTGCGGCCCGTGCTCGGAGATCTACTTCGACCGCGGCCCCGAATTCGGTGTGGAAGGCGGCCCCGAGGCCGACGAGGACCGCTACATCGAGATCTGGAATCTCGTGTTCATGCAGAACGAGCGCGGTCTCGGCATCAGCAAGGACAACTTCGAGATCCTCGGGCCGCTGCCGAAGCAGAACATCGACACCGGCATGGGCGTCGAGCGCGTCGCATTCCTGCTCCAGGGCGTCGACAACGTGTACGAGACGGATCTCGTGCGCCCGGTCATCGCGAAGGCCGAGGAACTGTCGGGCCGCAAGTACGGCGCCGACCACGACGACGACGTGCGGTTCCGGGTGATCGCCGACCACGCGCGCACCGCCGCGATGCTCATCGCCGACGGCGTGAACCCCGGCAACGACGGCCGCGGCTATGTCCTGCGCCGCCTGCTGCGGCGCATCGTCCGCTCAGCGAAGCTGCTCGGCGCCGACAAGCCCAGCATGCGGGAGTTCATCACCGTCGTCCGCGACACGATGGCGCCGTCGTACCCGGTCCTCGACACCGACTTCGGCCGCATCGAAACGGTCGCAGTGGGGGAGGAGACCGCGTTCCTGAAGACCCTCACGTCCGGTTCCAAGCTGTTCGAAGGCGCCGCCGAATCGGTGAAGGCGTCCGGCAAGTCGACGATCGGCGGCGAACAGGCGTTCGCGCTGCACGACACGTACGGCTTCCCGATCGACCTGACCCTGGAGATGGCGGCCGAGGCCGGTCTGACCGTCGACGAGGAGGGTTTCCGCGCGCTGATGGCCGAACAGCGGCAGCGCGCGAAGGACGACGCCCAGGCGCGCAAGCACGCGCACGCCGACCTCACCGTCTACAAGGAACTCCTTGACCGCGGACCCACCGAGTTCACCGGATTCCACGAATTGGTTTCCGAGGCACACGTTCTCGCGCTGATCTCGCAGGGGCAGCGCGTCCCCGTCGCGACGGTCGGCCAGGACGTCGAGGTCATCCTCGACCRCAGCCCCCTGTACGCGGAGGCGGGCGGCCAGATCGCCGACCTCGGCACCCTCACCGGTCCGGGGCTGCGGGTGAAGGTCAACGACGTCCAGAAGATCGCCAAGAAGCTGTGGGTCCACAAGGTGACCGTGCAGGAGGGGCAGATCACCGAGGGTGACGTCGTGCTCGCGCAGGTCGAYGCCGCGTGGCGCAAGGGCGCCACGCAGGGGCACTCCGGCACGCACATGGTGCACGCCGCGCTGCGACAGGTGCTCGGCCCCAACGCCGTTCAGGCCGGCTCGCTGAACAAGCCGGGCTACCTGCGGTTCGACTTCTCCTGGCAGGGTGCGCTGACTGAAGCGCAGAAGCAGGACATCGAGGTCGTCGCGAACGAGGCGGTGGCCGCCGACTACTCCGTGAACACGTTCGTCACCGACCTCGACAAGGCGAAGTCGATGGGCGCGATGGCGTTGTTCGGCGAGAACTACGGCGACGAGGTGCGGGTCGTCGAGATCGGCGGACCGTTCTCGATGGAGCTGTGTGGTGGAACTCACGTGGGCAGCTCCTCGCAGATCGGCAACGTCACGCTGCTCGGTGAGCAGTCAGTCGGCTCCGGCGTGCGTCGCGTCGAGGCCTACGTCGGGCTCGACTCGTACCGCTACCTGGCCAAGGAACGGGCCCTGCTCGCCGGGCTGTCGTCGTCGCTGAAGGTGCCCTCGGAAGAGGTGCCCGCCCGCGTCGAGGCACTGGTGGAGCGACTTCGGGTGGCGGAGAAGGAACTCGAACAGACCCGCGCGCAGGCGGTTCTCGCCTCGGCGGGCACCTTCGTCGACAAGGCCCAGCGGGTCGGGCCGGTGCTGCTGGTCGCGGATTCCGCCCCGGCCGGTGTCGGCGGCAACGACCTGCGCGGGCTCGTCACGGATATCCGCGGCCGATTCGGCACCCAGCCCGCCGTCGTCGTGCTGCTCGGTGATGTCGACGGCAAGGTGCCGTTCGTGGTGGCCGTGAGCAAGGCCGCGCAGGAACTCGGCCTGTCGGCCGGCGACCTCGTGAAGGAATTCGGTCCGAAGATCGGCGGCCGCGGCGGCGGAAAGGCCGACATGGCACAGGGTTCCGGTTCGGACACCAGCGGAATCGCGGCCGCTCTCGACGCGGTCCGGGGACAAGTCGCGGACAAGGTGGGGAGCCAGTAGCGGTGGATCACGCGGAACAGGGTCCGGATCGACCGGGAGTCGACGACCCTGGGCGTGGTCGGCGTATCGGCATCGATGTGGGCAGCGTCCGCATCGGCGTCGCGTCGAGCGACCCCGACGGGATCCTCGCCACCCCGGTGGAGACGGTGCCCCGGTCCAAGGAACGCGGGCCCGACGCGCCGGATATCCGGCGCATTGCCGACATTGTCGAGGAATACGAGGCGGTGGAGGTTATCGTCGGTCTGCCGCAGACCCTGCGGGGTGAACGGGGAAAAGCCGCCTCGATCGCTACTGTGTTCGCGAAGCGATTGCGAAGGAAGGTCGACCCGATACCGGTGCGGATGGCGGACGAACGTCTGACGACGGTCACTGCAGCGCGGGCGCTTCGCGAGAGCGGTGTCAGTGCGAGGGGCCAGCGTCCTGTGATCGACCAGGCTGCGGCGGTGGCGATCTTGCAGGGATGGTTGGACGAGCGGAGCAGGTCGGTGAATGCAGGGGATTCAGGTGGGGACGTGCAGCTACCGGAGGCAGGCCAGTGAGCAATCACCGCCGCCCCGCAGGTGAGCGACCCGACTTTCAGTACATCCCCCGCGAACCCCGACGGCACCGCTACCTCGACGGGGACGACGACGAGGTCGACTACACGCCACCCCCCGACGACGACCTCGTCACCACCGGCCGCCACGCCGTCGTGTACGACGAGCCGCACTACGAGGAACAGCACCTCGACGAGCCGCACTACGAGGAACAGCACCTCGAGGAACCGCAGCGCTACGAGTCGCACCGCAATTACGCGGAGCCGCGGTACGACCCGCGCTACGACCCCGAACCCGTGTACGAGGACGGATACGGTCCCCGCTCCTACGGCGACGCCCGCTCCTACCGGGAGACGCCGGCCGACGACCACCCGTATGTGGACGACCATGTCGACGAGCCGGACGAGGCCCACACGTACCCCGACGACGGCTACGACCGCCCGCACGACGAACCCGACGTCGCGTTCGCGGAGGCCGAGACGCAGATCATCTCGGCGATTCCCGAGGAGATCCCACCCTCGGCGACTCCGGAGGAGTTCCCACCGACCCGCGCCGCTGCTCGCACGCAGGCCCGCAGCCGCAAACAAACCAGGGGACGCGCACGCCGGGGCAAGGTGTTCGGCGTCCTCGCCGCCGCGGCGGTCCTCATCGTGCTGGTCGGTGTCGTGTTCGTCGGCGGCAAGTTGTTCTTCGGCGGGTCCGACGCGCCCGCGGACTACGCAGGCCCCGGCGGTCCCGAAGTGGTCGTGCAGGTCCATCCGGGCGATACCGCGGAGGAGATCGCCACCACCCTGGCGGACCGCGACGTCGTCGCCAGCGGATCGGCGTTCTTCAACGCCGCAGTCCAGAGCAACGCCATGAACTCGGTGCAACCCGGTTTCTACAGCCTCTCCACCCAGATTCCGGCGGACGACGCCGTGCAGGAACTGGTCGACCCGGCCTCCCGCGTCGGGCAGATGATCATCTCCGAGGGCAGGCAACTCCACGACACGACCGACGTGCAGACCGGCGCCAAGAAGAAGGGGATCTACACGCTGATCTCCGAGGCCAGCTGCTTGGGTGACGCCGGTCAGCAGAAGTGCATCAGCTACGACGACCTCAACGCCGCCGGCGCGGGCGACCTGTCCGCGCTGGGTGTGCCCGACTGGGCGAAGGACTCGGTCGCGGGTGTCCCGGACCGGGATCGCCAGCTCGAGGGACTGATCGCCGCGGGCAGTTGGGATTTCGATCCGACGGCGGGTCCCGCCGCCATTCTGCAGAAGCTCGTGTCCGAGAGTTCCGCGAGCTACGAGAAGACCGGGATCCTCACCGCGGGCAACCAGGTCGGTCTCACCCCGTACAAGATGCTGGTCGCGGCGTCGCTGGTGGAACGCGAGGCGATGCCCGACGACTTCTCGAAGGTCGCGCGCGTCATTCTGAACCGGCTCGCCGTCAACCAGGCGCTGCAATTCGACTCCACGGTCAACTACGCGCTGGACACCACCGAACTGGCCACCACCGACGCCGACCGCGCGCAGGTGACCCCCTGGAACACGTACGCCAGCCCCGGCCTGCCCGCGACGCCGATCTCGTCGCCGAGCATCGGGGCGCTCCAGGCGGTCGAACAACCGGCGCCCGGCGACTGGATCTACTTCGTGACGGTCGATTCGAAGGGCACGACACTCTTCACGAAGAGCTACGACGAACACCTGGCCAACATCGACCAGGCTCTGAACAACGGGATTCTCAACAGTGGACGATGAGTTGGTGACCGCACGCAAAGCTGCGGTGCTGGGCAGCCCGATCGCGCATTCGCGATCACCGCAACTGCACCTCGCGGCGTACCGGGCGCTCGGTCTCACCGGGTGGACGTACGACCGCATCGAGTGCGACGGGGAGCGACTCCCCGGGCTGGTGTCCGGGCTCGGCCCGGAATGGGTCGGTCTGTCCGTCACGATGCCGGGCAAGATCGCCGCGCTCGAGTTCGCGTCCGAGCGCACCGACCGGGCCGTGGCGATCGGCTCCGCGAACACCCTCGTGCGCATCGAGGGCGGCTGGCGTGCCGACTGCACCGACGTGGACGGGGTCAGCGGCGCGCTCACCGCGGGCGGCGTCGGTGCCGTCGCGGGCGCCGAGGCGGTCGTCGTCGGCGCCGGGGGAACGGCCAGGCCTGCGCTCGTCGCGCTCGCCGACCTGGGCGTGAAATCGGTGACCGTGGTAGCCCGCGACGCGGGTCGCGCGGCGGGTGCGCTGGGGTGCGCGGAATCGGTGGGGCTCGAGGTCCGGTTGCTCGGCTTCGACAGCCCCGAACTCGGTGCCCGGTGCGCCGCGGCCGCCGCACTCGTCAGCACCGTTCCGTCCGCCGCGATCACCGACTACGCGGACGTTCTCGGCCGGGCGCCGTTCGTGCTCGACGCGATCTACGACCCGTGGCCGACCCCACTGGCGGCCGCGGTCGAGGTGGCCGGGGGAACGGTCGTCGGCGGTCTGTCGATGCTCCTGCACCAGGCGTTCGGGCAAGTCGAGCAGTTTACCGGCCGCCCGGCGCCGCGCGAGGCGATGGCGGCCGCTCTGGGCTAGACAGTATGAGGGTATGGGCTGGGGCCCACTCCACATGTGAACGTGGGTTGCCGACAGGAAACGGGTCCTGGCCGGTAGAGCCACAAGATGTGGGAGGCCCCAGCAATGAATCAGCGTACGAGTGTCGGATTGGATGTGCACGCA
>NZ_JBFUHV010000209.1:0-13238 GCF_056402215.1 Rhodococcus sp. P4_B6
TGTGACGACTGATGGCCTGCTGGAGTCCTTCGGTGTCGCCGGCTTCCAGCAAGTCCAGGAGATTTTGGTGTTCCTGGACCAGCACGTCCACGCGAGGATAAGAGACTCGAAGGTTGAGAATGCACATCCTCGATTCGGCTACGAGAGTGTCATAAATCCGGATCAAGCGCGAGTTTCCTGTCCCTTCGACAAATGAGGTGTGGAATTTCATGTCCAGTCGGGTGAGCGCTTGCCAGTCCGACATATCAACCTGCGCCGCCATTTCTGTCAGGGTCTCTTTCAGGAATTGGCAGGTGCGGTTGATATCTTCTTGTCCGGCGGTCAGGAGGATATTTGCGGAAGCTGATTCCACCGCCTCGCGGACGGCATAGATCTCTTTGATGTCGTCGATCGACAGCTCCGGAACGAAGACGCCGCGGTTCCGCAAACTGACGAGTATTCCCTCCTGGGCCAGCCGCTGGAGTGCTTCGCGGACTGGTCCCCTGGACGTGTGCAGGTGGCCTGCCAGGACGGATTCGTTGATCTGCTGACCGGGTCGGAAGACCCCTTGAATAATCTGTTCCCGTAGATGATCGGCAATCAATTGTGCCGTGGGTCGTCCCTCTAATACAAGCAGTCCCTCCGGGGTCTCCATGGAATTTCCCTTATCTCATTCATTGGCGCAAAGCGATCTAACGCGCCATTGCGGTGTACTTGTACTCGAGGTATTCATCGATTCCGATCTTGCTGCCTTCGCGTCCCAGTCCGGACTGCTTGACACCGCCGAACGGTGCTACCGGATTCGACACGAGTCCCGTATTGAGGCCGACCATTCCCACTTCCAGCGCGGAGGAAAAGCGCATGGCCGTGTCGACGTTTTCGGTGAATACATACCCGACAAGACCCCAGTCGGTGTCGTTTGCCAGGTGCACCGCTTCGTCCTCGCTGTCGAAGGGGGTGATCGCCGCGACCGGGCCGAAGATCTCGGTGGTCATCAGTTTCGCATCGAGGGGGACGTCCGTCAGGACAGTGGGAGTATAGAAGTACCCCGGTCCCTGTGGGCGAGTGGCGCCGGTCAGAACACGGGCGCCCTTGGCGAGGGCGTCGGCGACCAGGTCTTCGACCTTGTCCCGGCCGGCCTGTTCGATGAGGGGGCCGACCTCGGTTCCTTCCCGGGCGCCGTTGCCTACCTGTAGCTCAGCCATTCTCTTGGCGAATTTCTCGCCGAATTCCTCTGCCAGGGAACGGTGTACGAAGAAGCGGTTCGCGGCCGTGCATGCCTCGCCCATGTTCCGCATCTTGGCGATCATGGCGCCGTCGACGGCACGCTCGACGTCTGCGTCGGCCAGGACGATGAAGGGGGCGTTGCCTCCCAGCTCCATGGAGGAACGCATGACGTTCTCCGCAGCGTGGCGGAGCAGGATCTTGCCGACCGCGGTGGACCCGGTGAAGCTGACCTTCCGCGCGATTCCGCTGCTCATCCACGGCTCCACGACGTCGGCGGCGTTGGAGGTCGTGACGACGTTGAGGACACCGTCGGGCAGGCCGGCCTGCTGGAAGATGTCGACCAGGGCCAGGGACGTCAGGGGTGTCAGTTCCGAGGGCTTGAATACCATCGTGCATCCGGCGGCAATCGCCGGGGCGATCTTGCGGATGCCCATGGTCAGCGGGAAGTTCCACGGCGTCACCAGCACACAGGTTCCCACCGGCTCTTTGGTGATCAGGATTCGGGTCTTGCCGTCGACCGAGGTGGTGTGGTCTCCGCCGATACGAGTGGCCTCCTCGGAGAACCAGCGAAGAAACTCGGCGCCATAGGCGACTTCGCCCTTGGCTTCGGCGAGAGGTTTGCCCATCTCGGCGGTGATGATGGCGGCGAGCCGGTCGGTGTTGGCATTGACCAGGTCGAAGGCGCGGCGCAGGATGTCCGCGCGTTCGCGCGGGGTGGAGGTGGCCCACGTCGCCTGTGCGCTTCCGGCTGCCGCGATGGCGTCGAGGGCGTCGTCGAGTCCGCCGTCGGCGACCTCGGCGATGACTTCGTGTGTTGCCGGGTTTTCCACGGTGAAGGTGGTGGCGCTGGCGGCCTTCCGCCAGACGCCGTCGATGAACAGGCCCGTGTGGAGGGTGGTGGGGTCAAAGGAGGGGCTCATGGGACACTTTCGGTGGTCGAGGGACGGGTTCCGCCGGTGACGGACGGTGATTCGTCGCCGACGGAACCCGTGGAAATGGGTGTCTAGGTGGTGGCTGTCTTCAGCGCCTGAGTGAATTTGGTCAGGCCGCTTTGGATTTCGTCGCTGGTGACATTGAGCGCCGGGATGATGCGGATGACGTTCCCGTACGGACCGCAGGTCAGCAGGAGAAGTTCTTCGGTGACGGCGGCCTGCTGCACGGCCAGGGCCAGCGCCGCGTCGGGGGCATTGTCGGCCGTGGTGAATTCGACGCCCTGCATCAGGCCGTGGCCGCGGATGTTCCCGATTCCGGCGAAGTCGGTGTGGAGGCTCTCCAGGCCCGCGCGCAGCTCCTCGCCCCGAAGGTGGGCGTTCCACACCAGGTTCTCGCGTTCGATGACGCCGAGGGTGGCGACGCCGGCGGCGGCGGCGACGGCGTTGCCACCGTACGTGCCACCCTGGGAGCCCGGCCATGCCTTGGACATCAGTTCGGTGGAGGCGGCGATCGCGGAGATGGGGAAACCGCTGGCCAGGCCCTTCGCGGTGATGACGACGTCCGGCCGGATCCCGGCCCAGTCGTGTCCCCAGAACTTGCCGGTGCGCCCGACACCCGCCTGGACTTCGTCGACGATGAACACGATGCCGTGCCGATCGGCACGTTCGCGCAACCCCTGCAGGAAGGCGACAGGGGTGGGAATGTAGCCGCCGTCGCCGAGGACGGGTTCGATGATGAAGCCGGCGGTATCGGCGGGGGTGCTGATGGTCTGCAGGAGGTGATCGAGTTCCGTCAGGGCGAAGGCGACCGCTGTTTCTTCATCCCAGCCGTATCGGTAGGTGTGGGGGAAGGGTGCAACGTGCACCCCGCCCATCAGTGGGGAGAAGCCGGAGCGGAACTTGGTGCCGGCGGTGGTCAGCGAGGCAGCACCCACCGTCCTTCCGTGGAAACCGCCGTGGAAGGAAATGACGTTGGGTCGTCCGGTCGCCATACGTGCCAGACGGACCGAGGCCTCGACCGCTTCGGAACCGGAGGTGGCGTAGAAGACACTGTCGAGTCCGGCGGGCAGGAAGTCGCCGAGTTTCTCGGTGAGCTCGAGCAGCGGCTTGTGCATCACCGTCGTGTACTGGGCATGAACGATTTTGCCGACCTGTTCGCGGGCGGCGGCGACGACGTCCGGGTGGCAGTGCCCGGTGCTGGTCACACCGATTCCGGTGGTGAAGTCGAGGTACTTCTTGCCGTCGGTCGCGTACACCCAACTGCCGGCCGCGTAGTCGACGACGACAGGGGTGGCCTGCTTGAGGACGGGGCTGAGAGTTGCCATGGCTTGATACTTTCCTAAGGATTGTCAATTGTCAACAATCGGCAATCTGGGTTTGGGGTGTGGCGCGGAGGCGTGGCGAGGCGGCACCGGCCTCGCCACGCGGGGCGTGGCTTACGTAGGGCCATTAGCTTGCGTGCTGACGGCCGCCGGGCGCGTCGGCAGCAGCGTCCTGGCCCTGGAGTGCGTGGGCTGTCCGGAAGCGTTGGGGCCGAACGAAATCGAGCCCTTCAAAGGTTCGGGTGCCCAGGGCTTCGCCGGCGGCGATCTCACCGAAGCCGGACGCCATCTTGAAGCCGGCGCCGGAGAATCCGGTGGCGCAGTAGATCCTGCTGTTCTCCCGTAGGGGCCCGAGAAGGGAGTGCTTGTCCGCGGTGAAGAGATCCGGAAAGGCATCGGAGCGGACGATGTTGGGGAAGAGGCCGGGCAGGAATTCGGTGACTGTCTCGGTGGTCTCGGCGATTTCGTCTGCCGTGAGGTCCCGGGGCACGGTATCGGCCTGTGGTGTGGGGGCTCCGCGACCGTCCAGGGTGGCCTTGACGGTTACCCCGTCGACGCTGGGGGCCCCGTACATGGAGCGCTCCCCGGAGATGCGGATGAAGATCGGGAACCTGTCCGGGGAGAATTCGGAGGCGTCCCGGGCCACGAACCAGGACAGGAAGATTCGCCGTGTTTCGGTGACCGCCTTCAGGTAATCGGGCATCAGGCGCCGGGACCAGCCGCCCGAGGAGACGATGACTTTCTCGAACGTCCAGGAATTGTGGCCGGCGGTGACGAGCACGCCGTCGTCGGTTTCCCGGATGTCGTCGATCGGGGTGTTGGTCAGGACTGTTGCCCCGTTCGCCTGTGCGGCGGCCACCGCCGCGGTGACCGCACGGTCGGTCCGCAGGGCGCCTGCATGGGGGTCGAACACCGCGTGGTCGTCCGGCCGGAGGTTGTGCTGTGGGTACCGCTCGGCCATCTGTTCGCGGCTCAAGATTTCGTGGTCGGCCCCGTTGATCCGGGTGGTGTCGAGCAGGTGCGGAAGGTAGGGGCCGTCTACCGTTCCGATGGACAATCCGCCGCAGCGCGTCAGGACATGCTGACCTGAGTCGGCCTCGAGCTCGGCCCAGAGGCGGCGGGAGCGTTCGAGGATGGGGTAGTAGCTGGGCGTCCCTCGATACAGCATGCGGAACAGGCGGGTGTCACCGCCGACGGCGCTGCGGGCATGGCCCGGCGATTGTGCTTCGAATCCGACCACCGAGCCCGAGGAGCGGGAAGCCTGCCACAATGCCATGCTTCCGATGCTGCCCAGTCCGATGACGGCTAGTTGTCCGTCCATCGTGGTCAGAGCACCCTTTCCAGGAAGGCCTGGGTCCGTCGTTCCTTCGGGTGGGCGAGGACCTCGCGGGCGTCTCCGCGTTCGACGATGCAGCCTTCGTCCATGAACAGTAGGGTGTCCGCTACCTCGCGTGCGAAGCCCATCTCGTGGGTGACCACGATCATGGTCATGCCTTTTTGTGCCAGGTCCTTCATGACGGCGAGGACTTCACCGACCTTTTCGGGGTCGAGGGCGCTGGTCGGCTCGTCGAACAGCATGATCTGCGGATCCATGGCCAACGCCCGCGCGATGGCCACGCGCTGTTGCTGGCCTCCGGACAGCTGCGCGGGATAGTGGCCGCCGAACCCGCTCAGTCCGACGCTCGCCAGCAGTTGCTGCGCCTGCTCGGATGCCTGCTGCTTGTCACCGTGCTTGACCAGTACGGGGCCGGCCATGATGTTGTCCCGGGCAGTCATGTTGGGAAACAGGTTGAACTGCTGGAAGACGATGCCGACCTTGGTGCGTTGTTCGGCGAGGCGTTTGCGGCTCAGGGCGTGGAATGCGGTGTCGGTTTCGTAGTAGCCGAAGTGCTCTCCGTTGACCTTCAACACTCCCAGATCGACCGTCTCGAGGCCGTTGACGCAGCGCAGCAGGGTCGATTTTCCGGATCCGCTGGGGCCGATGATGCAGCAGATCTCACCGCTGGCGATGTCGAGATCGATGTTCTGCAGAACTGTCTTGGAGCCGAAGGATTTACGGATCCCACGGCCGTGAACCGTACCGTCGCAAGTCATCGTGCAATACCTTCCGGGTCTGTCAGCACAACCTTCTTCGCTTTCCGGGGAAGCCTGGAAGTCGAACGGGAGTATTTCTTCTCGAGCTGGGATTGCGGGTAGCTCAGAATGAGGGTCATCACCAGGTACCACAGGCTGGCGACGATCAGGAGCGGGATGGTCTCGTAGGTGCGCGCGTAGATCAGCTGTGCGCTTTGGAGCAGCTCGGCGACGCCCAGCACGCTGACCAGGGAGGTCTCCTTGAACATTCCGATGACCTGGTTTCCGGTCGCCGGAATGATCGAGGGCATCGCCTGGGGAATGATGACCTTGCGCATCTTCATCGCGCTGCTCATACCGAGAGAGTCGGCGGCCTCGATCTGCCCCTTGCCCACCGAGGAGAACCCTCCGCGGATGATCTCCGCCATGTACGCCGCCTGATTGAGCGTCAGGCCGACGACCGCGGCCGTGATCGGGGTGATCAGGGCATTGACGTCGATATCCGTGCCGCCGATCGACAGGTTCGGATACAGCGCGGCGATGTTGAACCAGAAAATCAGCTGCACCAGCACCGGGGTGCCACGGAAGAAGGTGATGTATACCCCTGCCGTTGCGGCAACCGGTTTGATGCTCGAGGACCGCATGATCGCCAGAATCAGCCCCAACAGCGTTCCGAGGACCATGCTGGCGACCGTCAAGTAGATCGTCAGTACCAGCCCGCGCAGGATCGACTCATTGGTGAAGTATTTGGCGACCACGTCCCACTGGAAGTTGGGATTGGTCGAGACGGAAACGACGAGGCCCAGGGCGAGCAGGATGCACACCGCCCAGGCCGCGTACTCGAACACACTTCGCCGCCGGAGCCTCGGTTTGAGGGCGGGATCCATTCCGTTCATCGTCGGGTTACTTCCGTGCGTAGTCAGTTGCACCATGGTCTCTCCTAGTTGAGCTTGGCGTCGGTGATGCTTCCGGCGGTGAGACCCCAGTTGGAGAGCGACTCTTGGTATTCGGGGCTGTTCAGGACGGATTGAACGGCCGCCTGCAGTGCGGGGGTCAGCGGTGATCCCTTCTTGAGGGCGACGGTGACGATGTGCTCCGAACGCGTGTCGACCTGGGGAGTGAGGACGGTGATCGCGTTGGGCTGCTGCGTTTGTGCCCATACCAGGGCGGGGGTGTCGTAGAAGACGCCGTCGACCCGCTTGGAGGACAGCTGGGTCAGCGCCTCCTGGACGTTGGGGAGGGTGATGCCATTGATCGCCGGCTTTCCTTGGGACACGCACGTCCATTCGGAGATGTTGGGCAGGTGCTTGAGCTGCGCGTTCGAGCCCTTCGTCACGGCAATGTTCTTGCCGCACAGGTTGTCATTGCTCAGGCCCAGTGGGTTTCCGGCGGCAACGGCCACGGAAACCCCGCCGTTGAAGTAGTCGATCATGTCCAGCACCTTGAGCCGGTCGGGCGTGGGGGACATGGAGGTGGCGGTGAAGTCGAATCGGTCACCCTCGATGCCGGGAATGATGGTGTCGAAACTGGTGTTGACGAACTTCAGCCCGAGTCCGAGCTTCTTGGCCACCAGGCGGGCCACGTCCGGGTTGAGGCCGATCGGGGTGCTGCTGTCGTCGGCAAGGAAGGTGGTGGGCGGGTAGTGGAGGTCCATCGCCACCGTCAGTTCGCCCTTGTCCTTGTATGAGGCGGGCAGCAGGGCGACCGCGGCGGGGTCCGCCTGTACGCCCTCGGAGATATCGGCCGTATTCGACGTCGAGCCCGCGGCCCCGTCGCTGTCGGCGGTGCTGCACGCGCTCAGGGCCACCAGGAGGGCGACGCCGACCGCTGCGGCTTGGACTCTTGTTCTTGTCTTCATGGGTTTCCTTCGAATGATTTCAGCGGAAGAGGGTGCGCTGAACGGATCGCGGGTTCTCAGACTCCCGGCCGGGTGCGTATCCCGTCGCCGCAGGTCGCGGGGCGTGTGCGTGGGGGCATCTGCACTTCCGGATAGGACTTATCCAACCACTTCCACCCCAGATTGTCGACAGTTAACAGCGACGTTCTTCACAATCGATTCCGGCGGTGCAGTGCATCACCCTACGCCGATAGCAAACTGTTGACAATTGACAATTTGGCGGCTTAGGGTCGTTCTAGCAGGCAGCGGAGTCCTGCGCAAAGGCGGCGACGACCGCCCGCATCTCCGCCTTCACCCGGGGACGGCAGTGGTTCCCGCATCAGCCACTGCTTCCCCTTCACTGAAACGGATAACCATGGCAGACAAGACTTTCCGGCCGAAGTACGTCTCCTTCGACTGCTACGGCACGCTCATCAACTTCGACATCGATCCCACCACCCGCCGGCTGCTCGCGGGCCGTCTCCCTGAAGAGCAGTGGCCCGCGTTCAAGAAGGTATTCCGCGGGTACCGGTACGACGAGGTCTGCGGCGACTACAAGCCCTACGAGCAGATCCTTCAGGATTCCTTCGACCGGGTGTGCAAGCGGTGGGGCATCGGGCCGACCGAAGGCGCCGGCGCACAGTTCGCCGAGGCAGTACGCGGCTGGGTTGCCCACGAGGACGTGCCGACTCCGCTGAAGCTCATGGGCGAGAACTACAAGCTGGTGATCCTGTCCAACGCAGACGACAGCTTCCTGGACATCAGCGTTCCGAAGCTCGGTGCAGACTTCCACGCCGTCTACACCGCCGAGCAGGCCCAGGCCTACAAGCCGCGCTACCAGGCGTTCGAGTACATGCTTGACACCCTGAACGCCAAGCCGGAGGACTTCCTCCACGTCTCCTCGCACACACGGTACGACATGATGCCCATGCACGACATGGGCTTCCGGAACCTGGTGTTGCTGGACCGTGGCTACGACCCCATCACCGCGGGCTACGACTACACCACCGTCGATTCTCTCGACGAGCTCAACAAACTCCTCGGTCTCTGATCCGCGGGCAAGGCGAAAGGTCAATCGTGAAACTCATCCCCTATTGGCTCGATACTGCTGAGCCCTCCGGCGACTACCGCCGGACGCCGGTGCCCGACGAGGTCGATGTCGCCGTCATCGGCGCCGGATTCACCGGGCTCTCCGCGGCCGTCGAGTTCGCCAACCAAGGAGCGAGCGTTGCTGTCCTCGAACGGCATACGGTCGGTTGGGGCGCATCCGGCCGCAACGGCGGGATGGCGACCACGGGATTGGCGATCGGCTTCAACACCGCGGTGAAGCGCTACGGGGGTACCCGTGCCGTGGAAATGTTCCGCGAGTACAACGATGCCATCGACACCATCGAAAAATTGGTGCACAACTACGGCATCGAGTGCGACTTCCAGCGGTTCGGGAAACTGTCGCTGGCCTTTCATCCCTCCCACTACGAGGGAATGCTGAAATCGCAGGAGCAGCTGGCCGCCCTGGCCGACTACGACGTGATCACCATCCCGAAGTCCGAGATTCACAGCGAAATCGGTTCCGATTTTTATCACGGAGCGATGCTCGATCCGCTGGGAGCAGGACTGCACGTCGGGAAGTTCGCGCACGGCCTGGCCGGGGCGGCCGTTGCCGCGGGCGCAGTCGTGTGTGAAAACGCCGCGGTCACCGAACTGCACAAGGTCTCGGGAACCGTGCACGATGTGCACACCACCCGCGGCGTCGTGCGAGCGAAGCAGGTGCTGGTGGCCACCAGTGGCTACACGGGCGCGGTGACGTCGTGGCTGCAGCGGCGCGTGATCCCGGTGGGCAGTTTCATCATCGTCACCGAACCGCTGCCGGACGAGGTGGTCGACCGCATCCTGCCGAACCGGCGACAGTCCTCGGACAGCAAGATGCTGACCTACTACTTCCGCATCACCCCGGACAACCGGCTGCTGTTCGGCGGCCGGGCCCGCTTCGCGCTCTCCAGCCCGGATTCGGATGTCAAGAGCGGCAAGATCCTGCGCCAGGCCATGATCGAGCTGTTCCCGTACCTGTCCAACGTCAAGGTGGACTACACCTGGGGTGGACTGGTCGATCTGTCCATGGATCAGATGGTCCACGCCGGCATCCATGACGGTGTGTTCTATTCGCTCTGCTACAGCGGACACGGTGTCCAGATGGCGGCGCACATGGGCAAGAAGATGGTCGCCTACATGGGCGGYGACAAGACCGCGAACGTCTGGGAAGACCTGAAGAATCCCCCCGTTCCCGGGCATTTCGGGCCCCCGTGGTTCCTGCCGATCATCGGTGGCGCCGCGAAGATCATCGACCGCATCAAATAGGCAGGGTAGGCAACCTCATGCTCTCATCCACAATTGTCGTTGACGCGCGCCCGGAACCAGAGGCCCGTCGGTCAGAGACCCCGGTTCTGCCCGGAGGTGCGTTCGTCGAAGGCCAATGGCAATCCGCCGACCTGACGCTGGACGTGCGCGATCCCCAGGATGGGACGCTGGTCGGCCGGGTGTGCACCTCGACGGCGCAGGACGTGCGGCGCGCGATCACCCACATCCACCGCCACCTGCAGATCGAGCCGTGGCCGCTGCGTTCGCGCCGACAGGCGCTCGAGAAGGCAGCTCTGCTGCTGGGCGAGCAGTCCGCGCGGTTCGCCACCATCATCGCCGCCGAAAGCAGCAAGACCATCACCGAGGCCGAGCGTGAGGTCCGCCGCTGCATCGAGACATTGCGGCTCTCGGCTGCCGCGTCGACCGAACTGTCCGGATCCACCCTGGACTTCGAGGACAGCCTCGCCTCCGGGCACAAGATCGGTTGGTACAGCCGGAAACCGGTGGGCATCGTCGCGGCCATCACACCGTTCAACGATCCCCTGAACCTGGTCGCGCACAAGCTGGGCCCGGCCCTGATCGCCGGCAACGGGGTGGTCCTCAAGCCCTCCGAGCGGACCCCGCTGAGCGGGCTGGCACTGGTTCAGCTGCTACTCGAGGCGGGAGTGCCGTCGGGCCGGATCGGGGCCATCGTCAGCGGCCCCGGTGTGGCCGAGGCGCTGGTCACCGACGAGCAGATCGACCTGATCTCCTTCACCGGCGGACCCCGGACCGCCGAAAGGATCGCCGCCGCCGCCGGGGCCAAGAAGATCCTCTCCGAACTCGGCGGCAACAATGCCACGATCGTCTGCGCCGACGCCGACCCGGCCGCCGCCGCCGAGGCGATCGTCGCCGGAGCCTTCGGGGTCGCCGGGCAGAACTGCCTCTCGGTTCAACGCGTGTACGTGCAGACCTCGCTCTTCGAGCGGGTCCTCGAGGAGGTCACTCGCGGCACGCAGGCGCTGCGGACGGGGCCGAAGTTCGACCGCCGCACCGACGTCGGACCACTGATTTCCGAGGACGAGGCCCGGCGCGTCGAGGACTGGGTGGACGAGGCCCTCGCCGCGGGGGCGTCGGTCCACGCGGGCGGGCAGCGGCAGGGCGCCTTCTACGAACCCACCGTCCTGACCGATGTGCCGGCGCAGTGCCGGGTGCTCCGCGACGAAGTGTTCGGCCCGGTCGTGACCCTCATCCCGTTCGTCGAGGTCTCCGACGCCGTCCACGCCGCCAACGACTCCGAGTACGGCCTCCAGGCAGGAATCTTCACACAGTCGATGGATCTGGCCTTGGCCATGGCCGAGAACCTGCACGTCGGCGCCGTGGTCATCAACGAGACCAGCGACATCCGCATCGATTCGATGCCGTTCGGCGGCTTCAAGAAATCCGGCGTCGGCCGCGAAGGCGTGCGGTACGCCGTCCACGCGATGACCGAACCCAAGAACACCATCGTCAACCTCGGAGAATCGGGGGCACCCCGGCAACTGCTGGGCGGCCTGCCAGAGCGGACCACACCATGAGCACACACAAGATCGCGGTCATCGCCGGCGACGGCATCGGGAAAGAGGTGGTCCCGGCGGCCATCGCCTGCCTCGACCGGATCGCGGAGGTGCACTCGCTCGACCTGGAGTTCACGTACTTCGACTGGGGGTCGGAATACTACCTCCAGCACGGCCGGATGATGCCCGTCGACGGCCTCGAGCAGCTTGCCGCGCACCACGCGATCTTCCTGGGAGCGGTGGGTTCCCCCGAGGTGTCGGACGCCGAATCACTGTGGGGCCTGTTGATCCCCATCCGCCGGGAATTCCAGCAGTACATCAATCTCCGGCCGGTGAAAACCTTGGACGGTGTCACCTCACCGCTGGCGGCCAAGGACCCCATCGATCTGCTCATCGTCCGGGAAAACAACGAAGGAGAATATTCGGAGGTCGGCGGCCGAATGTACCGAGGACTGCCGCACGAGAGCGCGGTGCAGGAAACCATCTTCACCCGACTCGGGGTTACCCGGGTCACGCGTTACGCCGCCGGTCTTGCAGCCTCCCGGCGGGGACACCTGACGTCGGCGACCAAGAGCAACGGCATCGTGCACACCATGYCGTTCTGGGATGAAGTCGTGGAGGACACGGCTCGTCTCTACCCCGAGGTCAGCCTGACCAGCGAGCTCGTGGACGCGCTGGCGGCGCATCTGGTCCTGCGGCCCTGGACCTTCGACGTCATCGTCGCCTCTAACCTGTTCGGTGACATTCTTTCGGATCTCGGAAGCTCCGTCACCGGCTCCATCGGGTTGGCGCCCAGCGCCAACCTGAACCCGGAGGGCGACTTCCCGTCCCTGTTCGAACCGGTGCACGGGTCGGCCCCGGACATCGCCGGCAAAGGCCTGGCCAACCCGGTGGGACAGATCTGGTCGGGGGCGATGATGCTCGAACACCTCGGCCACCCCGAGGCCGCCGACCACCTGCAGGCCGCGTTCGAGTCGGCCCTGCGCGAGGGCTTCGGCACCCGCGACGTCGGTGGAACGTCGTCGACGGCCGAGTTCACGGCCGCGGTCCTGTCCGCCATCGATGCCCTCGCCGCGAACCAGGCGGACCCCACGCCATCACCGGTGTCATGACCACGGCAGCGCAGCGCACCCGGCCGGTCGTCACGGTCCTCTACCGGCAGGCCCTGCCGCCCCGGTTGGCGGAGATCCAGGAGATCGCCAACGTTCGACTGACCACAGCCGACGGTCTCGCCGAGGCCCTCGACGGCGCGGACGTGCTGTACCAGTGGCACTCGTTCTCACCGGCGCTACGCGAGAACTGGGGTGCCGCCAAGTCCGTGCAGTGGGTCCATGTCTCGGCTGCGGGGGTGAGTCAACTCCTGTTCGACGAACTGATCGGCAGCGACATCGTCTATACCAACTCCCGAGGCGTTCTGAGCCGGGCCATCGCAGAGTTCGCGCTCGGATTCGTCCTGGATATGGCCAAGGATGCGCAGACCTCTTTCCGGCTACAGCAGCAACACCGCTGGCAACACCGGGTCACCCGCAAGATCCAGGGACAGTCCGCGCTGGTGGTCGGCACCGGCTCCATCGGCCGCGAAATCGCCCGCCTCTTCCGTGCCGTGGGCATGGAGGTCAGCGGCGCCGGCCGCACCCACCGGTCCGGTGACGACGATTTCCATCAGATTCACTCCTCGAAAGACCTGACCCGGATTGTCGGTGACTACGACTACCTCGTGCTGGCAGCCCCGCTGACCGCCGAGACCAGGGGTTTGGTCAGCGCCGACGTGCTCGCTGCGATGTCACCGACCGCACGCCTGATCAACGTCGGGCGCGGGGAACTCGTCGACACCACAGCCCTGACGGACGCATTGGCGTCCGGCTCGATTGCCGGTGCCGCCCTCGACGTCGTGGATCCCGAACCTCTGCCCGACGGACACATCCTGTGGGGCATGGAC
>NZ_JBFUHV010000210.1:0-13139 GCF_056402215.1 Rhodococcus sp. P4_B6
GCGGCTGAGGAAGAGCCTGTGTGGACGATCGAGGCGGCTGAGGAAGAGCCTGTGTGGACGATCGAGTCTGCGCGACATCGGCCCCTGGTCGCGTGTGCCGGGATTCGAGCGGTCGACGTCTGTTCCGGCGGAGTTGGTGGATGTACTTTCGCCGATCGCCTTCGGTCATCCCGCCCCAAACACCGTAAGGTTCGCCCACCGCGAGCGCGTGATCGCGGCAAGGCGCGAGTACGGGGCAGCGTTGGCAAATCTGCCGTGCCCGCGCTTCCCGGCGGTCGCGGGCGCGGCCGCGCTCGGCGTCGGGCGAGAAGAACACCGTCAGTTCGGCACCGTGGCACGCGGCACGCGCCCGCCACTCACTGGAGTCGCGAGTGCCGGTTTCCCTGCTCGAGAACCGATCGTCCAGAGTCTGTTCGCTCATTGGCGCCCGGATGACGCATTGCCGGCCCGCTTGACGAGGCCGCCGCCGACAATCAGACGCTGGATCTCGCTGGTGCCCTCGTACAGACGTAGCAGCCGGACGTCCCGGTAGATGCGCTCCACCGCGACCTCCCGCATGTACCCGCTGCCGCCGTGAATCTGCACCGCCAGGTCCGCAACCTTACCGACCATCTCTGTGCAGAACAGTTTCGCGACCGACGGGGCGATCCGTCGATCGGTGCCCTCGACCCAAGCGCGGGCGGCGTCACGCACCAGCGCGCGCCCGGCCATGACGCCGGTCTGCTGATCGGCGAGCATCGCCTGCACCAACTGGAAATCACCGATCACCGTGTTGCCCTGCGTCGCGGTCGCCGCGTACGCCACGGACTCGTCGAGCGCACGCAGCGCCTGCCCGACCGCAAGCGCCGCCACGTGCACCCGGCCGCGGGCCAGCGACGTCATCGCCGCACGGTAGCCGACGGCCTCACCGCTGCCGACCAGCGCCGACGACGGCACCCGCACGTAGTCGAAATGCACTGTGGCCGTTGTCGACCCCGCGTGCCCCATCTTGCGGTCCTTGCCGCCGACCTGCACACCCGGAGCATCGGCCGGGACCAGAAACACGGCGATGCCGGGTCCATCGCCGTCGGCGGGCCGGGTGCGGGCGAACACGACGAACAGGTCCGCGATCGACGCGTTGGTGATGAACCGCTTCTCCCCGGTGATCAGCCAATCGTCCCCATCCCGCACCGCCTTGGTACGCAGCCCGGCCGGGTTGGATCCGGCACCAGCCTCGGTCAACGCGAACGAGGCGACGACGTCACCGGACGCGATCCGCTCGAGCCAGGCCGTCTTCTGCTCCTCGGTGCCGTAGTTGACCAGCACCTGACCGGCTATCCCGTTGTTGGTGCCGAACATCGAGCGGAGGGCGAGAGTGGTGTATCCCAACTCCATTGCGAGTTCGACGTCCTGGATCAGGTTCATGCCGAGGCCACCCCACTCCTGGGGGATGGCGAATCCGAACAGGCCCATGCCTTTGGCCGCGGCCCGGATCTCGGCGGGGATCGCGTCGTTCTCGTCGATCTCCTGCTCCCGCGGAACCACGATGTCGCGCACGAAAGTCCGGGCGTGGGACAGGATGTCGCGGAAATCCTCGTCATCCACCTGCGTTGTCGGATCGCTGCTCACGGTTGAGGTCACGTCATTCTCCTGATGATGGGCCGATCGGCGGATCGGACGATGCGTGCGAGGCGGTGCAGGGCTCAGCGCGCATCCGTCCCAGCCGCGTTTCGTGGCGCCGGTTGCCTGGCGCCGTAATCCCAGAATGGGCCATACCGCACTCCTCGGGGTGTTCCAAAGCGGAACACCCCGCCGTCGGAATCACGGAGACGCAACGCGAAACCGTCACCCCCGGCGGGCGGAGAGCACCGACCTCAAGGACCAGGAGCGATCATTCGCTCGTCGGCATTGATTTTCAGGGCCCGCATCTTGCGGTACAGGGTCGTGCGGCCGATACCCAGAATCTTGGCGGCGCGCGCCTTGTTGCCGTCCGCTTCGCGGAGGGCGCCCTCGATCGTCTCGCGCTCTGCCTGCTCGTAGCGGCTCAGCGAGGACAAGGCCGTCTGCCGCATGGTGGCAGGCAGGTCCTTGGTCTGAATCAGGCCGCTCCGAACCGGATACGGGAGGGCGGTGAGGAGCTGGGCCAGCTCGGCGACGTTGCCGGGCCAACGCCAGGCCAGCAGGCACTGCAGCGCAGCGGGGGAGAACCGGAGTGCCGGCGCGCCCGGGAACAGTTCGGCAGCGACCTCGCGCACGATCTCTGGCAACTCGCTGCGCAGTTCCGCGAGGGACGGGACGCGTACGGCATCGTCTTCGCCTGCATCGCCGGTGCTTTCGGTGAGGATGACACGGGCACCTGCGGGTACTCCGGGCCGCGCGATCACGGCGAAGTCTCCGAGACGTGCGCGGACGTCGTCGGCGAGTTCATCTCCTCCCACCACGACGATTCCACGGCCCTCACGCAACACGGCTTCCCCTTTGGCCCAGACCGCGTCGTCCGCAGCGAAATCGCGGGCGGTGACGACATTCGGCTCCTGGCCGGTGCGTCGGCGCAGCCATATCGAGGCCTGGTGGCGTTTGCCGGCGCCGGGGTCCCCGACGACTCGGATGAGCCCGTCGACGTCTGCGCAAGCGCTCAACTGCCGTTGCACATCGCCGTACGGGTTCAGCCGAGTCCGATGGGGCGCCGCACCGCCGGCAGGTGCGGCCGCATTGTCCGGGTTGTGGGCGACGGTCACCTGCTCGGCTCCGGCCGCCGCGGCCTGCTCGGTGAACTCCAGCGCGAAGATCGCGTCCTGACCGGCGCGGCCGAGGCGCCGAACCATGGCCTCGGTACCGAGCGTGGGCAACTCCAACTGCAGTTCGTCCTGATCCCAGCGGTGCCGGCGTAGCTTCTCCCACAAGTCGGCGTGGGACTCCGCGTCGAAGTGGGCGAGGGCGGGCAGGTCCGTCATCACCGTTTCCGAGTTCATGACCAGGACGGGGTGCCGGGAGGACCGGAAGAGTCGGTAGGTGCGCGCGAGTTCGAGGTCCCGGGAGTCGGCCATCAGCTCGAGCGCTTCGGCGATCTGATATCCGGCCTGCCGCACCATCGCGACCATCAAGGGGCTGGCGGCGTCGATGTGCGAGGCGATGGAGAGCGAGCCCACCATCCGCCCGGTGATGGGGTGCTTGATCGGAGCGCCCGCGCACGCGAGTTGAGCGAGGGCGTCGTTGAAATGCTCGGTGCCGCGGACGAATACGATTCCGCGCGACTCGATGGGAGTACCCAGCCCGTTCGTGCCCAGGGACTGTTCGGAGAAGTCGAATCCTTCCACTGCGCTGGCCTGGTCCAGTGTCCGCTCGTCCTGAGCGTCGACGATGCGGCGGGACACGATGCGGCCGGCCTCGTCAGCCAGGAACAGGGTCATCCGCGAGTCGGTGAGGTTTGTCTGCCACTGGTCCAGGATCCGGCCTGCGGCACGCAGGATGGCGCTGTCCGGGTCGATCTCCCCCAGAATGTGGGGTCCGGCCCCGGGATCGACGCGGTGCGAGACCGAGCGGCGCCAGCTCTGCTCGATCTCCTCGGCGACGAGGGACGCGGGAACGGAAGCCCGGACCAGTCCCTGCGTGATCAGCAGTTCCCGGGCACTCCGGACCTCGTCCTCGCGGCGTGACTTTTCCATCACCATCCCAGTGTCAGGCAGTCAAGACGATGCGTCCAGCAATGCCCCCGGCGGTGAGGTCGTCGAGGGCGCGGGATACCTCCGCCGCGGACAGCGTCCGTTCGACGACCGGGATGTTGGGTAGCTTTCCGCTTCGTGCGATACGCACCAGGTCCTGCAGCTGCGCGAGAGTCCCGACAAAGCTGCCTTCGAGGTGGATCATGCGCAGGGCGAGCAGCGCGGTCGGGATGGTGACTTCGCCGCCGAACAGTCCGACCTGGACCATGTGCCCCGCCTTGGTCAGGACGTCGAAGGCCGACGTGGCCGTGACGCCGGTGTTGACGAAGTCGATGACGGCGCTCGCAGGTCCGCCGACGGCGTGTCGGATGTCTTTGGCGCCGCTGGCGGGCCCGGAGAGGACGGTGCTCGACGCGCCCATGTCCCGGGCCAGGGCGAGGTTTCCCTCGGCGACATCGACCGCGCAGATGTTGCGGTGGCCCCGGGCGCGGAGTAAGGCGACCGCGGTGAGGCCCAGACCTCCCGCGCCGAACAGGACGACGGGCTCGTCCGGTTCGAGGGGAAGTATCCTGTCCACGGCGCTGTAGGCGGTCAGACCCGAACAAGCGAGCGTGGCAGCCCAACTCGGGTCGATACCGTCGATGTCCACGAGGTACTTCTCGTCGGGCACGAGTATGTATTCGGCGTAGCCGCCGTGGCGGGCCACACCGAGGTTTCGTCCCGCAGCGCAACGGTTGTCGTTGCCGTCGCGGCAGTGGCGGCATTCCCCGCAACCGATCCACGGGTAGATCAGTCGCACGTCGCCCGGACGAACGGATTCCACGTCGTCACCGACCTGTTCGACGATGCCGACCACCTCGTGGCCCATCACCATCGGGTATTCGATGCCGCGGTCCTTCATGCTCATCAGCCCGCGGCTGCCCAGATCGTATCCGCCGGCCCGCAGGTGGGTATCGGTGTGGCAGACGCCGGCCCGCGTGACTTTCAACAGGACCTTCCCGCCTTCCGGGCTCGGGGTCGGGATGTCCAGGTCATGGATCGTGGCGTCATCGGGGAGGACGGCGAATGCATGCATTGGGGGAGTACCTCGTTCACGGTGGGTGTCAGGTGCCCCCTCATCATGAGCAGACTTTCGAGGCTCGATGTGTTTCACATCGGAACACAGGGGAGCCGGAACCCACTCCTATGTTTGACCTAGACGCCGTGGCGGCCATCACATCGGGACCGCCGCAGCAGGTAGGACACAGCAAGCGGACGAGGCGTCAACCACCTGGTCCGACACCGAGCCAAAGGCAATCATGACCACCAACATCTCCGAACAGCTCAGCGTCACTTCCGCCGATGCCGACGACCGGGACGTGCTGCGCGACCTCTACGCCGACTGGTCCCAGATCATGGCTGCGACGCCGGACCTCACGATGCGCCTGTTCCGCTCCATGTTCGACGAGTGGCACCAGCCGACCGTCGAACCGGAGGGCGTGACGTACCGCGAGGACACCGTCGGCGGAGTCCCGGGCATCTGGTGCCTGCCGGAGGGAGCGGACAGTTCGAAGGTGCTCCTGTACACGCACGGCGGCGGGTTCGCCGTCGGCTCGGCCTCCAGTCACCGCAAGCTCGCCGGCCACGTCGCCAAAGCTCTCGGGTCCGTCAGCTTCGTGCTGGACTACCGCCGGGCCCCCGAGTTCCAGCACCCTGCCCAGGTCGAGGACGGTGTGGCCGCCTTCGATGCGCTCGTCGCATCCGGCACCGCGCCAGGGAACATCACCACCATCGGCGATTCCGCCGGCGGCAACCTCGCCATCGCGATCGCCCTGGCCCTCCGGGAACAGGGCAAACCGGGCCCCGGCGGGGTCATCGCCTTCTCCCCGTGGCTCGACATGGAGAACGAGGGCGAAACCCTCCTCACCAACAACGACACCGACGCCCTGATCACCCCGGAACTACTCGAAGGCATGATCGCCGGGGTCCTGGGCGGAACCGTCGACCCGAAGACTCCGCTGGCGAACCCGCTGCACGCCGACTTCACCGGTTTCCCACGGCTGTACGTCACGGCCGGCAGCGTCGAGTCGCTCCTCGACAACGCCACCCGGCTGGCCGAACGCGCCACGGCAGCGGGTGTCGACGTCACCCTGTCCATCGGGGACGGCCAGCAGCACGTCTACCCCTTCCTGGCCGGCCGCTCCGCCCTCGTCGCCGAGGAGTTCGAGAAGCTCGCCGCCTGGTACCGCGCGTAACAACGCCAATCCCTCTTTCACCCCTTTTCTTCTCTGCATCGGAACGACACAGGAGTTCGCCATGACTTTCCGAACCACACCCCAGATCGTTGACGCCGTCGTCATCGGTGCCGGATTCGGCGGTATCTATGCCGTCCACAAGTTGCACAACGAACTCGGTCTCACCACAGTGGGTTTCGACAAGGCCGGCGGCCCCGGCGGCACCTGGTACTGGAACCGTTACCCGGGCGCTCTGTCCGACACCGAGAGTCATGTCTACCGGTTTTCCTTCGACGAGGATCTGCTGCAGGACGGCACCTGGGAACACACGTACATCACCCAGCCCGAGATCCTCGACTACCTCGAGGGTGTGGTCGACCGGTTCGATCTGCGCCGCCACTTCCGCTTCGGCACCGAGGTCACCTCCGCGGTCTACCTCGACGATCAGGCCCTGTGGGAGGTCACCACCGACACCGGCGAGATGTATCGGGCCACGTACGTGATCAATGCCGTCGGGCTGCTCTCGGCCATCAACTTCCCGGACCTGCCCGGTCTGGACACGTTCGAGGGCGAGACCATCCACACCGCCGCCTGGCCCGAGGGCAAGGACCTCGCGGGCCGCCGTGTCGGGGTGATCGGTACCGGTTCCACCGGCCAGCAGGTCGTCACGGCGCTGGCGCCGGAGGTCGAGCATCTGACCGTGTTCGTCCGGACGCCGCAGTATTCCGTCCCGGTCGGCAAGCGTCCCGTGACCACCGAGCAGATCGACGCGGTCAAGGCCGATTACGACCGGATCTGGTCGCAGGTCAAGAAATCGTCCGTGGCGTTCGGCTTCGAGGAGTCCACGGTGCCGGCGATGAGCGTCACCGAACAGGAACGCCGCCGCGTTTTCGAGGAGGCCTGGCAGCACGGTGGCGGTTTCCGTTTCATGTTCGCCACCTTCGGTGACATCGCCACCGACGAGGAAGCCAACGAGGCGGCCGCGTCGTTCATCCGTGCCAAGATCGCCGAGGTCATCGAGGACCCGGAAACGGCCCGCACACTGACCCCGACGGGTCTGTTCGCCCGGCGCCCGCTGTGCGATGACGGCTACCACCGGGTTTTCAACCGGCCGAACGTCGACGCCGTCGGCATCAAGGAGAACCCGATCCGCGAGGTCACCGCGAAGGGTGTGGTGACCGAGGACGGTGTCCTGCACGAGTTGGATGTGCTGGTTTTCGCGACCGGGTTCGATGCCGTGGACGGTAATTACCGGCGGATGGAGATCCGCGGCCGGGGCGGTTTGAACATCAACGACCACTGGGGCGGGCAGCCGACCAGTTATCTGGGGATTTCCACGGCGAATTTCCCGAATTGGTTCATGGTGCTGGGCCCGAACGGCCCGTTCACGAATCTGCCGCCGAGCATCGAGACGCAGGTCGAGTGGATCAGCGACACGATCGCGTATGCCGAGCGCAGCGGGTTGCGGGCGATCGAGCCGACGCCGGAGGCCGAGGCCGAATGGACGGACACGTGCACCGAGATCGCGAACATGACGGTGTTCACGAAGGTCGATTCGTGGATTTTCGGCGCGAACATTCCGGGTAAGAAGCCCAGTGTCCTGTTCTATCTGGGTGGTCTGGGCAATTATCGTGCGGTCCTCGCCGACGTCACCGCCGATGGCTACCGCGGCTTCGAGTCCGCGGACACGATCGCGGCCTGACACCGTTCATCACCACACAGGAGAACGCCCATGGGTGTGTACACCACCACCGACCCGGTCACCGGGGACCAGAACGCGCAATACCCGGAGATCACGGACACGGAGCTGGACATGTACGGCGGGCTGGATCGATGACAGGCAAGCCGGTCTGGCGCAAGCCATATGACGCCGCGGACCGTGCGGTGGCACCGCTGGCCGAGGCGCTGGTGCGCAGCGGGCAGTTCGCCACCGCGGCCGCCGCGATTTTCGATCTGCGGCGCACGGTGGGCCACGGCGTGAACGGTGTCGCGTCACGAGTGTGGCACCTGGTCAATCTGCCGGCGGGCACCGATGTGCATCGGCTCCGGACACAAATCGGGGCGCTGGACCGGGATGTGCGACGACTGTCGCTGCAACTCGAACAGCGCCGGGGCCACCCCCATGGAAAGTGATCGGGCGGTGGTGACGATGGAACCGACGTCGGCGAGCATCGTCGACCGGGTGCGTCGTGAGGTCGAACGCACTGCGCTGCGGGCGCGCAACGGTATTCGGATGGCGGCGGGTCTCTCCCGGCCGGAGGTCGGGCAGACACCGAAGGATGTGGTGTGGCGACACGGCCGGTCCGAGTTGTGGCGCTACCGCAACGACAACGTGCGGGTGTCGCCGCCGCTGTTGATCGTGTTCAGCCTGTTCTCCCGCAGCTACATCCTGGATCTGCAGCCGGGTAACAGCTTCGTCGAACGGCTGCTCGCCGCCGGATTCGACGTCTACCTACTGGACTGGGGCGTTCCCGACGAACGCGACGCCGCCAACCGGTTGGAGGACTACGTCGACGACTACCTGCCCGCCGCGGTCGAACGCGTGCGGCACATTGCCGGCACCGAGCAGATCAATATGCTCGGCTACTGCTTCGGCAGCGTGCTGTCACTGCTCTACGCCGCCCACCATCTCGATGCGCCGTTACGCAGCCTGACCGTGATGACCACCCCGGTCGACCTGCAGCAACTGGGTCCGCTGACCAGCGTGGTCGGGGGCGGGGGACTGGACGTGGAGAACGTGCTCGACGCCGACGGCAATGTGCCGCCGCAGGTCATCTACCAGGGCTTCCAAGTCCTGAAACCGACCGCCCAGGTCACCCAATATGTGGACCTGTGGGAACGACTGTGGAGCGATGATTACGTCGCAGCGCACCAGGCGATGATCGGATGGGCCACCGACCACATTCCGTTGCCCGGTGGTGTCGCCCGGCAGCTCGCGGAGATGACTCGGGACAACGCCATCGTCAACGACACCCTGGTCGTCGGGGGCGACCGCGTGCACCTCGCCGACATCACGGTGCCGTTCCTGACCGTGCTGGGCAACCGCGACCACATCGTGCCGGAAGCCTCCGCCGCCCCGCTGATCGACCTGATCGGCTCGCCCGACAAACACGAGGTGCGCCTCGACGGCGGGCACGTCGGGTTGCTCGTCGGCCGAACCGCTGCCAAGACCACCATCCCCACGATCATCGATTTCCTCATCCAGCGAAGTGAGACACAGGAATGAACATCGTCGCGTTGGGCCGGGAACACACCGACGCCCTGATCGAATTCTTCGGTCGCCTGCCCGCCGAAGACCTGACACTCATGCGAGAGGATGTCACCGAGCCGGACACGGTGCGCGGCTGGGCCGACCGCCCGGCGCACTGGGTCGCGCTCGACGACGCCGCGGTCGTCGGATTCGCCGCGGTGCGCCCGCTGCCCAGCTGGTCCGACCACGTCGGCGAACTGCGACTCGTCGTCGACTCGGCTCACCGACGAGCCGGCATCGGCCGCACGTTGGCCCGCCACGCACTCACCGACGCGGTCCGCGCAGGTCGGCGCAAGGTCGTCGTCGAGCTCGCCGCCGACCAGGAACACTCGCTGGCGATGTTCGGTTCGCTGGGCTTCGAGGGTGAGGCGCTGCTGCGCGACCACATCCGCGACCGCCAGGGCAACCTGCGCGACCTGATCATGCTCGCCCACTTCGTCGACCACACCTGGGCGTCCATGGACACCATCGGCGTCAGTGCGGAACTCGGCCTGGAAGAAAGCGCACGGTGACCGGCACACCGCTGCGGGGCACCGCGGCACCGGGCGACCTGCTCTATTTCACCGACCCCGCGCGTGCGGCCATCGACTACGCGCTCCTGGCCTGTACGGCACCCCTGCTTGCCGCATTTCCGCGCGGCGACCACCACCCTGTCCTCGTGCTCCCCAGGTTGAACGGCAGCGATACCTCCACCGCCACACTGCATACCGTCCTCCGCGGACTCGGATACCGGACGCACGGGTGGCGGCTCGGCCGCAACATCGGCCCCACGAGCAAAGCGGTGCACGGCATGCGGGCGCGGCTGGACTATTTGACCAACCGCTATCAGCAGCCGGTCACGCTCATCGGGTGGAGTCTCGGCGGCATCTACGCGCGCCAACTTGCCCGCCGCACCCCGCAAGCCGTTCGACAGGTCATCACCCTGGGCAGCCCGATCCGGTTGGCCCGACACGACCAAAGCCGCGCCAATCGCCTGTTCCATCGCCACTCCCACCAGCACATCGAGCCGTTGGACCTCCCGCTCGAACGCGACGAGGGGCCGCTTCCGGTCCCCGCAACGTCGATCTACACCCCGCTCGACGGGATCGTCGCCTGGCGGACCTGCCTGGACGAGCCCGGACCCCGTGCGGAGAACATCGCCGTTCTCGCCAGTCACCTCGGCATCGCCAGTCACCCCGCGGCGCTGTGGGCGGTCGCGGACCGTCTCGCCCAGCCCGCCGACCACTGGACACCGTTCCGGCCCCCGTCCTTCCTGCGTATGTCCTATCCAGCACCCGAAAGCCGATCATGACCAACCTCGCCCACATCCTGACCGAGTCCGCGCGCCGTCATCCAGACCGGCCGGCGATCCGTATCGACGACGTCGTCGTCAGCTATGCCGAACTCGATGAACTGACCGCACGCGCGGCAGGCTGGTTACGGGCCCGTGGCATCGACCCCGGAGACCGGGTCGGGATTTCGCTGCCGAACGTCGTGCAATTCCCGGTTCTCTACTACGGCCTGTTGCGGGTCGGCGCGACGGTCGTGCCGATGAATCCGCTCCTCAAATCTCGCGAGATCGAGCACCACCTCCGCGATTCGGGCGCCAAGATGGCACTGGTGTGGCGCACCGTCGTCGCCGAGGCCGAGTCGGCGGCCGCAGCGACCGGCACCGACCTGGTGGTCATCGATGACGACACGCTCGCCGCCACCGCCGATTGGCCGTCCTCACCGGCGGTCACCGCCCGGGAGGGCGCCGACACCGCGGTCATCCTCTACACCTCGGGCACGACCGGCACTCCGAAGGGCGCAGAGCTCACCCACGCGAACCTGTACCGCAACGCCACCACCTTCATGGGTCTGTTCGACTTCTGCCAGGACGACGTGGTGATCGGTTGCCTTCCGTTCTTTCACGCCTTCGGGCAGAGCAACGTACTGAACGCCTCGATCGCGGCCGGCGCGAGCGTGTCGTTGGTTCCGCGGTTCGAGGCCGCGGCGGTAGCGCAGCTCATCGAACGTCACCGGGTGACCGTCTTCGCGGGCGTCCCGACGATGTACGTTTCCCTGCTCCACACCGACACCGGACAGGTGGACACCTCCAGTCTGCGGATGTGCGTCTCGGGTGGTGCAGCGCTGCCGGTCGAGGTACTGCGCGGCTTCCAGGAGAGGTTCGGCGCACCGATCCTCGAAGGCTACGGACTGTCCGAGACGTCACCAACCGCGACGTTCAACCGCCCCGCGCATTCCAAGGCCGGGTCGATCGGATGGCCGATCGACGGTGTCGAGCTGAATCTGGTCAACCGGGACGGAACTGACACGCCGCCCGGTGAGGTCGGGGAAATCGTCATCCGCGGGCACAACGTGATGAAGGGCTACTGGAATCGGCCCGACGCCACCGCCGCCGCGATCGTCGACGGCTGGTTTCATACGGGCGACATGGCCACCCGCGACCACGACGGCTTCTACTTCATCGTCGACCGCAAGAAGGACATCATCATCCGCGGCGGCTACAACGTCTACCCACGCGAAATCGAAGAAGTGCTCTACGAACACCGCGCAGTGCGCGAAGTCGCGGTCATCGGGGTGCCCCATCCCACCCTCGGCGAAGAGGTCGCCGCCGCGATCACGCTGCGACCTGGGACCTCCGCCACTCCCGACGAGCTGCGCGGCTACGTCAAGGCCCGGGTCGCCGCCTACAAGTACCCGCGCCACCTCTGGCTCGTCGACAAGCTTCCCAAGGGAGCCACCGGCAAGATCCTCAAACGCGAAATCGAGTTCCCTGCTGACATTCTCGGATCGCCGGCGCCGTGAACGAGAACCGATCCGACCGTTGCACCCGCCGCGTGAAAAACACCATGCTTGACATATCAAGCAGATGATTTATATATTTACCACGTCGGATAAATCAGCCAGCGAAAATCGACCAGCAAGGAGCCCCACCATGGCCGCCACTACCACCACGATCAAGACCCCCACCGCCGCGAACTCCGAGGACGCCACGACCACCCCGGGAACCCCCACCGCCCCGACCGCGGAGGCCTCCACCAAAGCCGGCGACCAGCTCGTCTCCGCCGTCAAGCAGGGGCAGAAGGTCGCCCTGGATGTCGCGAAGACGGTCGCGAAGCTGACCCCCTCCATCCCGACGCCCGAACTGCTCAAGATCGAGGGCGCTCCGGAACTGCCCGACTTCCAGGCCCTCACGGCATCCGGCTTCGATGTAGCAATCGCACTGCTGACGGCTCAGCGTGACTTCGCCACCAACCTCGCGGCTGCCTTCGCACCGGCAAAGGCGTCCTGACCGAGTAGATCCGACGGCAGACTGACCGAGTAGGTTCGAAGGCATCCGCCGCCTCGATCACACCAGGGACGACAATGCCGACAGATCCAGATGACAGGACCAAGCTCTTGGGGGACTTCATCAGGGCGCAGCGACAGATGGCGAATCTGTCGCTGCGCCAGCTTTCCGCAATGACTGCGGTTTCCAACCCCTATCTCAGCCAGATCGAGCGCGGCATGCACGAACCGTCCGTTCGGATCCTCAAGTCGATCGCCACCGCACTCAATCTCTCCTCGGAAGCCATGCTCGAACAGGCCGGATTGCTCGATGAATCCGTTCGGGCCGACGACGACGCCACCGAGGCTGCGTTGCGCGCCGACCGGAGGCTCTCGGAGTCGCAGAAACGTGCTCTGCTCTCGGTGTATCGCAGCTACATCGAAGCGAACGAAACGGACGCGTGACTCGGCCCGCGTCTCAGCGCACAATACGCACGGCCACCAAGAGTGTGGTGAGCACAGCCGGCGTGCATCACCGGGAGGGACGACCCCTCGCCGCCCCTCCCGGTGATGCCACAATTGGCGGCTGAGGAAGAGCCTGTGTGGACGATCGAGTCTGCGCGACATCGGCCCCTGGTCGCGTGTGCCGGGATTCGAGCGGTCGACGTCTGTTCCGGCGGAGTTGGTGGATGTACTTTCGCCGATCGCCTTCGGTCATCCCGCCCCAAACACCGTAAGGTTCGCCCACCGCGAGCGCGTGATCGCGGCAAGGCGCGAGTACGG